>CAYMTB010000045.1:0-18770 GCA_964393225.1 uncultured Syntrophorhabdaceae bacterium | reverse complement strand
AAGATAAACAAGCTGGTCATTTACACCAAAAATACTGCTCGCAGGCCTGTTTTCAAGGTGTTTCAAAACTTTTGCTGAAGGGATATCCTTTATAACGTACAGAGCGTACCCCACCGTTATGAAACAGAGCGAAAGGATTACCAGTAAAATGAGATAGAAAGGAAGTTTCTTCTTCAAAATACGATCTTGCCCTTCTTCACATCATACACACCCGAGACAGTAAGCCTCAACTCTACAATAGAGGTAAACGTCAAAAAACCGATTGTCCATAAAGGATCGTCAAGTGTGCTGCCCCTTTCTCTGAAAACTTTGTTGCCTTTACGCAACTGCCCGGCAAGCTCTCCTATGCTAAGGCTGGACATGGTAGCGCCATTAGGAAGGGGCAATGTGTAAAGCACTCTGCCTTTATCTGCAAGCACGATTCCACCGCCCATATTCAGGACTGTATTCGCTGCAAGCTGCATATCCGCATCATCAAAACCCGCAACAAGCAAACCATGTGTTTCGTGTGCAATCGTAGAGGCAAAACCGCCGATGTCTGCGCCGATTCCTCTTACAAAACCCCTGCCCCACTTCTTTTTTTCCCTTCTCGTATAGAGTATTTTTCTTATATCATGCTCCTTCCGGGGCATTATAAATTTCGCATCATGGAGAACCGGCACGTCAATCCTCCGTGTAACTGTCCTGTCCACAACGTCAATGACGGGGATTGTCTCTTCGCCTTTCCATTCAATTGATAATTCATGCTTCCCAATATTTTTAAAGACAAAAGGATTATATGCATTTCCTATTTCCGGGAACGGGGTTGATTTCACTAATAATGCGCCTTCCTCAGCCGCCACCCTTCCCCTCTCGATAACCTTCACCGGAGTTGGCTTCCTGAGGTCTTCAAGGAGCAGGATATCGGCAATCCTACCTGGAGCAATACTCCCTACTTCACCTTCCATACGAAAATACCGCGCCGGATTCAACGTGGACATCTTAATAGCATCAATCGGGTCGAGCCCGAAATTAATAGCCTCTTTTATAACAAAATCCATATACCCCTTCTCCAACAAGTCATCTGCAAAGATGCCGTCAGAAACGAGCATCATGGAATCCTTGGGCAGCTCATTCATCACAGGACACAGTTTTTTAAAATCACTCCTGATAGAGCTGTGCCTGATCATCGTATACAGCCCGAGACGGACCCTGTTCCGCAGATCAGACTCCCGGATAGATTCATGGCAGGAGGTGATCCCTGCTGCAACAAGGGTATTGAGCTTGTCATAGGAAGCGCCGAGCGTATGCCCCTCAACATTTTTCGACAAAGACCTTGCCATAAGAATTTTTTCAAGGATACTGTCCTCATTATCCAATATCCTTACGTACGGCGACAATTCACTGATGGAAACACACTCCCGGTAACGCGCAAACAGCTTCCAGATATCATGAATGGAAAAAAGCTCCCCGCCTTCAATATCAGGATAAGGAGGATACGCTGCCGGTACGCCCCACAAATATTTAACCGCAAACTTATCGCTTGTTTTCAGAACCTCGATAAACCCGGCCACACCAATTGAATTAATCATATCATGGCCGTCTGAAAATATCGTGGTAGCCCCCCTCGTTACCACGAAATCTCCAAAGGTCGATGGATTGTAAAAAAGGTCAGCATGGCCGTGTGCATCTATGTAGCCCGGTACAGCTGCATACCCCTTAGCATCAACAACAATTGTTTCGTCGCCTATGAGTGGTTCTCTTTCTCCCACATAGGCAATCCAGGACTTATAAACCCATATATTCCCCTTAAACATGCTGCCGCTGAAAACATCCAGAATCTCTGCATCTTTTATAATTAAATCGGGTGGGGTTTCCCCGTTAGAAACATGTATTAATCCTTTTACATCCTTCAGCGTCTTTTCAATCATGTAACACCTCATCGCCGTTGATCAGTTTTGGCTTTATGGATTTAATTTTTATTCCCAATTCCTGGGTTCGGCGGGTTTAAAATAACTTAAAACTCATCACTGCATTTATGATATCGCGCATGTAACTATCGCTTTAGCCACCATTTGCCCATCAATTGTTTTAACATCAACATCTGAAACCGCAAATCTTTTCCCTTTGTGTATCACCCTGCCCTCAGCATATATTTTAACATCCTTAACGGGCATAAAGTAATTTATCTTCATCTCAAGTGTGAGCGCCTTTTCATCATCACGGATTAGCGATAACACGGAGTTTATACCTGCAGAATCTGCCAGACTGGCTATGGCGCCGCCATGAAAATATCCAAATGGATGTGTCAGGTGGTCATTAAAATCAATTGCAAGTTTTGCAAATCCCTCACTTATCCCGACAACCTCGATACCAAGGTGTTTAAAATAGGGTGTCTTTTCCGCAAGCTTTAGCTGTAAATCCGCATTCATATGAATTGTATTAAAATCTATCCCAAAACATCCATTTAATCAATAAAAAGCTGCCGGATATAAAGATCGTTAGCGTTTCACAATACTGCCTTTATCTCTCCGAACTCTAAACTTTTAACCTTTGCTTTACTCTATCTGCTATACGCTACACGCTAACCGCTATTCTCTTGTATTAGGCATGAAAAATTACTATAATCTTGCGGGCAAATATTCGAGGAGGCCATAAGATGGAAATGATGGAAGGGCATATCTATAAGGCTTTTGATATGGAACTTAGAGAGCTGAAGGAACGGCTCCTTTATGAAGGAGGTCTTGTGGAAAAGGCGTTTCAGGATGCCATTAAAGCGCTCCTTGACCGTCGTTCTGAGGTTGCCGAAAAGGTGATAGAAGACGACGACATCATCAACGCAAAAGAAGTAGAGATTGACGAATTCTGCCTTAAACTCCTTGCGCTGCGGCAGCCGGCGGCAAGGGATTTGAGATTCATCACCACTGCCATTAAGATAAATTATGACCTCGAAAGAATCGGAGACCTTGCCGTGAACGTCTCTGAGCGAGTCCTTGAATTAAACAAGGAACCTCAGTTAAAACCATATATCGACTTACCCACCATGGCAAGCATAGTGCAGATGATGGTAAAAGAAAGTCTTGATGCCTTTGTAAAAGAAGATGTTGAGCTGGCCATGAAAGTTACAAGAGACGACGAAAAGGTAGACGAGCTTCTTGACCAGATATTCCGTGAGTTATTGACCTATATGGGACAGGATTTACGAACCATCACACGAGCAACGAGGGTGCTCTTTATTGCGAAATATCTGGAAAGGGCGGCTGACCACGCCGTGAATATTGCCGAACTGGTCATATTTATGGTTGAAGGCAAAATAATAAGACATTTGAAGGTTCTTCCCGAGGAATAGTCTTCATGCATAAATTTCTGAGTACAATTTTCCTTTTCCTTTCAATACCGATACTCTGCTGCAGCTGTAATTTTGCCCAAGGCACAGCAAACAAAAAGCATACCGTTACCATAGCCGGATCAACATCGGTCATGCCTTTTACAGAGAAACTCGCCGAGCATTTCATGGTTGACCATCCCGAATACGTAATAGATGTCCAGGGCGGCGGGTCTACGGCAGGGGTTCAGGCCTGCATGAATAATACCGTTAGTATCGGGATGTCATCGAGACAGCTTAAAGAAGATGAAATGGTATTAAAAGAGATAATAATCTGTTACGATGGCATATCCGTAGTAGTGCATCCAAAAAATCCGATCAGGGAACTCACATTAAAACAGGTCAGGGATATTTTTAACGGCCGTATAAAAAACTGGAAGGAATTGGGATGGGTTGACAGAAGAATTGATGCAGTGTCAAGGGAGGAAGGTTCGGGAACCAGGGGTTCCTTTGAGGAACTGGTTATGAGAAGTGAAGAGATCGATGACGGCATCATGGTGCAGGATTCTAATGGTTCAGTGAAAGAAGTAGTGGCAACGGATCCTTATGCTATAGGCTACATATCTCTCGGTCTCGTAGATGGCAGGGTAAAAGGGCTCTCAATAGATAATATTGCCCCTAATCTTAAGAACATTAAAAATAAAAAATATAAGATCATCAGGCCTTTCATCTATCTATCGAAAGGAGAACTTCAGGAATACGCGAAAACATTTGTCGATTATGTGCTCTCCAGGGATGGGCAGAAGATTCTAATTAAAGAAGGTTTGATAGGTATCCATGATTAAAAAATCGCATTTTACCAAGGAACATTTCGTAAAGGCAGTCCTCACAATATTTGCCTTATCTTCTCTTCTTTTTCTATTCCTTATTTTTATCTTCATTCTTTTTGAAGGATTGCCTCTCTTTCTTAAAGTCGGCCTCAATAAAATAATACTTGGTTTCAAATGGGCTCCTACAAAAGGCTCTTTCGGAATATTCCCCATGATTGTATCCTCTTTTCTGGTAACATTCGGTGCGCTCCTGATCGGTGCGCCATTGGGACTCTCCTGTGCAATTTACCTTTCTGAATATTCCGGCAAAAAGATGAAGATGTTCTTAAAACCGGCCCTTGAGCTTTTGGCAGGCATCCCCTCGGTTGTATATGGATTCCTGGGGGTTATATATATCGTTCCTCTGGTGCGTAATTATCTCGGAGGTTCCGGTTTCTCGTTGCTTTCCACTTCCATAGTGCTCGGGGTGATGATCTTACCGACAATAATCAGTATATCCTTTGATGCGCTAGTAAGTATTCCGAAAACTTACAGGGAAGGTTCTTTCGCCATGGGTGCCACAAAATGGCAAACGATCTATAAAGTCGTTGTCCCCGCAGCCAAATCAGGTATTCTTGCAAGCTTTATTCTCGGCATGGGAAGGGCCATAGGCGAAACCATGGCGGTCATCATGATTGCAGGTAATGCGCTAAAAATACCGACGAGTATTCTCGATCCACTGCGAACACTCACCGGAAATATCGCCCTTGAACTCGCCTACGCCACGGGAGACCACAGGCTGGGCCTGTTTTCAACCGGTGTAGTTCTCCTCGTTATAATCATGATTCTCAATTATATCGCAAATTTCGGAATAAAAAGAAGGGTCATAAAATGAGGATAAATCCGAGAATTATAGATAAAGCAGTTAAAGTTGGGTTAACTTCACAGGCATTTTTTACCGTCGGCATATTAATAGTGATTGTTGCAATTATCTGCTTTAAAGGCTTTCCCTATATAAGCTTCGAGTTTCTCTTTTCTTCCCCTGAAGACATGGGAAGGCATGGCGGCATATTCCCTTCCATAATCGGAACGATACTTCTTGTGTTTCTCTCAATACTATTAGCAACGCCGTTAGGGGTAGGCACTGCAATTTATTTAACAGAATATACCAAAGAATCGAGATTTACGAAGATCATCCGTTTCGGGGTAGAATCACTTGCAGGTATCCCGTCAATTCTTTACGGCCTGTTTGGTTTTATATTTTTTGTGATAAAACTAAAAATGGGATGGTCGCTTTTAGCCGGAGTATTAACAATAACAATCATGATTCTCCCGACAATTATCAGGACAAGCGAGGAAGCCATCAAGTCTGTTCCGAGAAATTTAAGGATTGTAAGCTATTCCTTAAGCGCTACTAAATGGGAAACCGTAACAAAAGTCGTGATTCCTTCTGCTTTCCCGGGTATTTTAACAGGCATTATGCTAAGCGTTGGAAGAGCGGTAGGTGAGACAGCAGCAGTAATATTTACGATGGGCAGTTCCCTCAGGCTTCCCACATCGCTTATGGATTCAGGCAGAACAATGGCGGTTCACTTCTACATCCTGGCACGTGAAGGCATTTCCATGGAAAAGGCTTATGCCACTTCACTGATACTCGTATTAAGCATACTCTCAATTAACATTATTGCTTACTACATTATGAACAGAGTAATTTCAAAGTATTCTTAGGTGAAGATGGACGTTAAAATACAGGTTGAAAGATTAAAAATCTTCTTCGAAAAGAATGAAGTTCTGAAAGGCGTCTCGATAGACGTTTACAGAAACCGGATCACAGGTTTCATGGGCCCTGCCGGAAGCGGAAAATCAACCCTAATATCCGCTTTCAACAGAATGATAGACTTTGAAGAAGATGTGAAAATTGAGGGAAAAATCTATATAGACGGCATAGATATAATCAACGGGGATATTGACTGTGTTTCTTTAAGGAGGCAGATAGGTACTGTTTTTGCGGTTCCCATACCGCTTCCCCGTTCGGTATATGACAATATTGCTTACGGTCCGCGTTTGAAGGGCATTACCGACAAGACAGAGCTGAATGAGCTCGTAAGGGACAGTCTGAAGAAGGCATTTTTGTGGGACGAAATGAAAGACAGGCTGAGCTTATCTGCTTTAAAGCTGTCAGGCGGTCAGCAGCAGAGACTTTGCCTTGCAAGGTCCCTTGCTTTAAAACCGGAAATTATTCTCCTTGATGAACCATGTTCAGGCCTTGATCCTATTTCAACTGCCAAGATCGAAGATGCGCTGAGTGAGTTAAAAAAGGAATTCACCATTATTCTGGTTTCCAACAATACAAAACAGATAGCCCGGATCAGCGATTATTCCGCATTCTTTTATCTGGGTGAACTCATAGAGTATGGCACAACAGAAAAGATTTTTACCAATCCGTCCCAGAAGCAGACGGAAGATTATATATCGGGGAAATTCGGATGATGCATGATTTTGTGCTTTCAACTGAAAAACTAAACTTAAACTATGGGGTGTTTCATGCATTAAAAGACGTCAATTTTCATGTATATCAAAACGCAATCACTGCGCTCATCGGACCTTCAGGCTGTGGTAAGTCAACACTTCTACGCTGCTTTAACCGTATGAATGATCTTGTGGATGACGTTAAGATTACAGGGGACATATTCGTAAACAGGCTGAATATTGCTGACATAGACATCATTGAGCTGCGAAAAAAGGTCGGCATGGTATTCCAGAGGCCAAATCCCTTTCCTTTTTCAGTGTATGAAAATATGGTATACGGCCTGAAGATCCACGGAATGGACCACAGAAAGAAGAACCACGATATTGTTGAGAAATGTCTCAGGGCCGTCGGACTATGGGAAGATTTGAAAGATAAATTTCACGCATCTGCGCTGAGCCTCTCCGAAGAGATGAAGCAGAGGCTCTGCATAGCCCGTTTATTGACTGTTGAACCTGAAATCATCCTGCTCGATGAGCCCTGTTCTGCCCTCGATCCCATCGCGACCATGAGGATAGAAGAGCTCATGTTAGAGCTCAAAAAGGATTACACGATCCTCATAGTAACCCATAACATGCAGCAGGCCGCAAGGGTGTCCGATTATACCGGATTCATGCTTCTTGGTGAACTGATAGAATTCGGTGAAACCTCACAGATATTCACATCACCCCAGGACGCAAAGACAGAAGGCTACATAACGGGACGATTCGGATAGTAAAAACAGGGTTCAAGGGGCCGAGGGGTCCAGGGTTCAAAGGGTAAGAAATCTTCACTACTGACAAGCAACTTTTCTTCTTCGCTTCATCAACACATACATACTCAAAGAGGGAACAATCGTAAATAACAGCATACACAGAACAAGGCTCCACAGAAAGCCTATTTTCAATGAAAGGGCGCTGAAACCTACCGCCGGTATAAGTAATGTCCTGATCACCGCCTTCAACATATCCTTATCCCGGATAAAGTCAGCAATTGGCGGTGAAACCCTGTAATAGCAATTTACAAAAAGGGTTCCCGGATTATTCGTAAGCAGCATTCTTTCCCTGAATTCCCTTAAAATAGCTACATATGGATGATATAATGAACCAAAAGCCGCAGTGGCGATAAAACATCCGGCGCCGCCACTGCCACCATTACCGCTGTCATCTCCTGCAACACTTCCCACGACAAGAGGGTCAGAGATTTGTCCGTTAACAACCCCATCCCCATCACAATCAGAACCATCCCATATCGTGTAGTTTAAAACGGTGCCGTTTAAAGATATTCCCGCAACACCGGTACACTGGGACGTTCCTGGATAGATCATTTTCCAAACACCCCTTACTACTTTATAAAAAACCGGATTTGCAGGAAGTGATCCATAGTTGATAGATATAGCTGCGCTCCCAACAACACCGGTTGCGAGGAAACTTATAACCGTATTTGTCGCGTAGCCGCTCGGGCCCCCTGAGATTGTATTAGTAACAGTAAAGGCTGAAATCGTGGCGTTTGATGACGTGATATCTGCCGAAGATGACTGGAGGATAATTCCCGATTCACCCCCGGTTACAAAGGTGTTATTCCCGTATGCTGCCCCATAGAGGGCATAGGCCACACCTGATGTTCTTGCTGTCCAGGCAGTGCCGTTAGAAGATGTGAGTATTGTGCCTCCGTCACCTACCGCGACAAAAGTATTATTGCTGAAGCTGATTCCATTGAGATTTTGAACAGTAATCGGCGCAATGGCTGTCCAGGCAATACCGTTTGAAGAGGTCAGTATCGTGCCCGTCTGACCAGTAGCAACAAAGGTATTGCTTCCAAAGGCAATCCCGAAAATATCTTTCGTGCTTCCGGAATTTTGTGATGTCCAGGTAGCACCGCCATCAGAAGATGTAAGGATGGTTCCTCCCTTTCCTGCTGCAGTAACAATGTTGTTTCCAAATGCAGCTCCATAGAGCGGGTTCGCGGTGGGCGATACACGGGCTATCCAGGTAACACCGTTAGAAGAGGTAAGTATCGTGCCGCTATCGCCGACTGCCACCAGGTTGTTGTTAACGGCTGTAACCCCGAAAAGGTCTTTATCGGTTCCAGATGCAAGGGCTGTCCATGTCTTCCCACTTTGAGATGTAATGATTTTACCTCCTGCTCCAACCGCAACGAAATTGGAACTCGCGCATGCAACACTATAAAGGTGCTGCGTAGTCCCTGAGGCCTGCGTTGACCAGTTCATCCCGTTCGCCGATGTCATAACGGCACCGTTCTGCCCGACAGCGACAAAGGTGCTGTTTCCGTAAGCAATATCTTCTACATACTGCAAAGTTCCAGAAACAGTGGATGTCCATTTAATGCCATCGGGAGAAGTAATGGCAATACTGGTGGGTGTAACAGAAGGGCTCAATGCCCCTACTGCCACAAAGGTATTATTGCCGTAAGCATTCCCATTCAAGGTATCAGTAATCCCTGAGCTGCGCTGTGTCCATGCAAAGCCATCCGGTGAGGTAACAATAGCACCCGATAAACCGGTAGCAATAAACGTGCTGTTGCCGTATGCCACACCATTCAGAGTATTACCAGGGCTGAATGAAGATTGGTACCACGTAATGCCGTTGGTGGAAGTTAAAATGATACCGGACCCAACAGCAACGAAAAGGGTATTTCCATATACAACATCCAGGAGCGGTAAAGTTGTTGCCACATAATTGGAAAACCATGTTGATCCTCCATCGCGGGAGGTAAGGACAGGTGTTGTTGTCCCGTCTCCCCCTACAGCAATAAACATGTTATTGCCGTAAGTTACTCCATTCAGGTTTACCGCAGTTCCTGATGTGCCTGCAGCCCATGTAATACCATTCGCAGAGTGCAGGATTTTGCCGCTTCCGCCCACTGCCACAAAAGTTCCCAATCCATAGGCAACACCCCCCAAGTACTGGGTAATTCCAGATGAACGGGATATCCAGGTAAACCCATCTGGCGATGTGAGGATTGTTCCGGATGCACCCACCGCAACAAAGGTATTATTTCCGTAAGTTACTCCATAAAGGTCATTTGTAGTACCGGTAATCTGACGCGTCCACGCTATGCCGTCTGAGGAAGTAGCTACAATTCCGCTGTTCCCAACTGAGACAAAAATATTATTGGCGTAGATTATCCTATTGAGCCCACTCCCTGGAGGCATAGGGCTTCTCCACTGCCAGTAATCAAGAGGGTTGGAATACACATAAGCAGGCAAAAACAGACAGACACATATGGTTATTGAAAATAACATGCATGGAAGGCATTTCATTTTATTCATAATTACCCCTTAGCATCATTTCAAAGTTTTTCCATACAGATAGTCTACATAAACAATCCAAAAAGTGGGAGAAAAAAATTAATAAATCGAGGAAAATGTTATATGTTTTCTTGCGGTAAATCCTTCAGGATGAATAAAGTCAGGTTTTGTAATAAGGGCACAAAAGGCTTTAGATATTGACTTTTCCGGCATAATAGGTGATTATTTTTACCCTGATGAAAAAAGAGGCGCAGAGATTACGAAAAATAAGAAATATCGGCATTGCAGCTCATATTGATGCCGGTAAAACAACAGTCACAGAACGTATCCTTTACTACACCAAAAAGACATATAAAATCGGTGAAGTGCATGAAGGAACGGCAACAATGGATTACCTTCCGCAAGAGCAGGAAAGAGGCATTACCATTACCTCTGCCGTAACTACGTGTGAATGGAATAATCACGAAATCCAGATCATCGACACCCCCGGCCATGTGGATTTTACCATAGAAGTTGAGCGCTCACTCCGTGTGCTCGATGGCATGGTGGCGGTCTTCTGCGGCGTGGGCGGGATTGAACCGCAGTCAGAAACGGTCTGGCATCAGGCCGATAAATATAAGGTTCCAAGGATTGCCTTTATTAATAAACTCGACAGAATCGGCGCCGATTTTTTTAATGTGGTGGATGCTCTGGTTGATAAATTTGCTGCAAACCCGATTCCTCTGCAAATACCACTCGGCACAGAAGATGGATTTTACGGTGTCATCGATTTAATCAAAATGAAAGGCATCGTATGGAGTGAAGAAGACCTTGGGGTTGCATACGACTTTATTTCGATCCCGGAAGACTATAAAAAGATAGCTTATGAATACAGGGAAAAGCTTTTTGAAAAGCTCTCACTCCTCGATGACCAGCTCATGGAACTTTATCTCGAGGGAAAAGATATCGACGAAACCCTTATTCACGATGTCATCAGAAAAGGTACAATAGCCTTAAAATGTGTCCCTGTACTTTGTGGCGCTGCATTAAGGAACAAAGGCATACAGCCTTTACTTGATGGAATAATTGAATATCTCCCCTCCCCCTTTGAAGTTCCTCCGGTACAGGGCAAAAACCCGGAAACAGGTGAAATTGAATCAAGGGAAGCGAGAAGCGATGAAGATCTCACTGCGCTCGCATTTAAGGTTGTTATTGAGGAAGGAAGAAAGCTTACATATACAAGGGTTTATTCTGGAGAAGTTAAGGTAGGGGATGAAGTATACAACGTAAATATCGGAAAGAAAGAGAAAATATCAAGAATATTTAAAATACATGCAAACCACAAAGAAAGAATAAATGAAGCAAAAACAGGGGCAATCGTAGGGTTGGTAGGATTAAAAGAAACCTCTACCGGTCATACATTGACAAAGAAAAGACCTATCCTTCTGGAGCCTATTGAAATTTACCAGCCTGTAATCTCTATTGCAGTCGAGCCTAAACGAAACATAGATCAGGATAAACTCATGATTGCACTCCAAAAAATTTCTGATGAAGACCCCACATTTATCATTAAAAGTGACAAAGATGCATATCAGACAATTGTTTCCGGCATGGGAGAACTGCATCTCGACGTTATCGCACGACGGATAAAAGACGAATTTGGCGTTGAACTACACGTGGGAAAACCTCAGGTAGTATACAAGGAAACTATCGAAGGAAGTGCCTTCGTTGAACATGCATTTGAAAAAACAATAAACAATATCCCATGCAAAGGGTCAGTAACACTTAACGTTTCATCGAACGAAAGGGGCAGCGACAACGTAATAATATCGCATATTGTTGAAGAACACCCCGCCTTCCCTTTTCTTAGCGCCATTCAGGAAGGCATTATGGAGGCTTCCAATATCGGGATATTAAAAGGTTTTCCCCTGACAGACATCAAAGTGGATATTAATGATGCCTCATATAATAATCCTGAGTTTGCCAGGCTAACACTGAAAATAGCCTCATTTGAAGCATTCAGGAAGGCGTGCACAGACGCGAAACCCGTTCTTCTGGTTCCGATTATGTCTCTCGCGGTAACCGTACCGAATGAATCTATGGGAGAGATTATCGGTGATTTGAATAGTCGAAAATGTCAGATTCTGAATTTAACGACAAAGGACAAAATCACAATAATCCATGCGAATGCCCCATTAACAAAAATGTTCGGCTACTCTACTGATGTGCGTTCACTCTCGCAGGGCCGAGCTTCCTTTACTATGTATTTTTCACATTATGATAAGATTGAAAATGGATAGAACCGGCGAAATATTGACGTTTTTAAGGGGTACAGATGATTATGTATCAGGAGACATGATCTCTGCAAAACTCGGCATATCTCGAACAGCAGTCTGGAAATACATTAATCAGCTTGAGCAAAAAGGCTACAGCATCACAAAACTTAAGGGTAAGGGATACATGCTCACCAATACGCCTGATAAATTATTTCCATGGGAAGTCTACAGGCACCTCGACACCAATTCTATTGTAAAAGAGATCATATATCAGGACACCATAGATTCAACAAACTCTTTCGCCTTTAAACTGGCTGTTGGCGGCAAACCTGAAGGCACGTGTGTTGTTGCGGAAGCACAAAAAACCGGAAAGGGAAGACTCAACAGGGTCTGGTTTTCTCCTCCAGGGGAAAATTTATATCTGTCAATCATTCTGAAACCTCTCGTACACCCTGCGAGAGTCTATCCTATAACATTCTTATCGTCCCTTGCCGTGTATGATACAATAAAAAGGGTTACGGGGATTATCCCAACTCTGAAATGGCCCAATGATGTATTAATCCATGGGAAGAAGGTTTGCGGTACCTTGCTTGAAATCTCAACCGAAGCGGATATGGTAAGGTTCATTGTCGTCGGGATTGGATTTAATATCAATATGAAAGAAAAAGAGATTGATGAACCGATAAAAAACAAAGCAACCTCCCTCCATATTGAAACAAAAAAAACATACGAAAGGGCTTCGGTCTGTGGAATTTTACTCTCCAACCTTGATAAATATTACTCTATTTTTCGGAAAAATGGAGAACAGGAAATATGCAGCATCTGGGAAAAAACGGCACAAACCAAAGGGAAATATCTCGAAATAAATCAGATGGGCGAAGTTTACAAGGGCATCTCGGAAGGTATAGATACAAGCGGTGCCATGTTAATAAACATTAATGGTAAAGTAAAAAGGATAATCGCAGGAGACGTATCCTTCTGAAAGGGGAAAGGCAGGGAAAGACAGTTGAGTAAGATGAGTGAGTTGAGTAAGATGAGTGAGTTGAGTAAGGGGATGGGGAATGGCAGGGAAAGCAGAAGGTTTGAGGTTTAGAGGGTTAGCTAAACTTCCAATCATCCAAACATCTAATCATCTGTCAATGACCGTAAACTGTGAACTAAGAACCACAAATTTTAAAATGAGGTGTAACTATGCTGCTTGTAATTGATATAGGAAATACAAACATTGTTTTCGGTGTTTATAATGAAGACAAATTGGTAAATCATTGGAGGCTCAGTACCGCAATTCAGAAGACCGTTGATGAATACGCTATTCTTCTTAACAGCCTGCTTTACTTCGAAAAGATTAAACTCAACGAAATCGACAGTGCTATTATTTCCTGTGTGGTGCCTCCCCTTCTTATACCTTTTGAAATCCTTTGCAGAAAGTACGTCTTCATAAAGCCGATTATAGTGGAACCGGGCATTAAAACGGGTATGCCAATCCAGTACGAAAACCCCCAGGAAGTAGGCGCAGACCGGATAGTAAATGCCGTTGCAGGATACGAAAAATTTAAAAAATCTCTTATTATTGTAGATTTCGGTACAGCAACAACCTTTGATTATATAACGCCCAAAGGCGATTATATGGGTGGTGCAATTGCACCGGGAATCATGATATCTCTTGAAGCGCTTTTCGAAAGGGCATCAAAACTGCCGCGAGTTGAGCTCATCAGACCCAAGAGCATAATAGGGAAAAATACGGTACACGCTATGCAGGCAGGCATAACATACGGTTACGTGAGCCTTGTGGATGGAATAGTGCACAAGATGAAGGAAGAGGTAAAAACAAATCCGTACGTTATCGCTACAGGCGGTCTTGCAAGCATGGTTTACAAAGAATCAAACACAGTCGATGAGGTAGATGAATTTCTCACCCTTAAAGGCTTAAAGATCCTCTACGACAAGAATAAAGAATTCCACAAATTCAAATAAATTCGTGTTTCGTGTTTGAAAAAAAAAGGCGGGGATTTAACCCCGCCTTTCCGCTTTATCCTGATTCTATTTCTTATTGATGGTCGCTCCATTTTCCGAACTGTTCTCTCAGAATCCTGTGGAGTATTTTGCCTGCGCCGCTTCTCGGCATTTCTTCGTCTTTTATAAAGACAATACTTTTCGGAACCTTGAAGCCTGCAATCTTGCCCTTGCAGTGAGCTGTAATTTCTTCAGGTGTTGAGGTCTGACCTTCATGTAATACCACGACTGCCATTACCTGTTCGCCCCATTTTTCGTGAGGAACGCCGATGACTGCAACATCTTTTACCTTCTCATGACCGCCAACACAGTTCTCTACTTCTGACGGGAAGATATTCTCACCGCCCGAGATTATCATGTTTGCCTTTCTGTCAACGAGGTAGATGTATCCTTCTTCATCGCGGTATCCCATATCGCCTGCGCTGAAGTATTCTCCCTTCATCGCTGCTTTTGTCTTTTCGGGTTCCTTCCAGTATTCTTCAAAAAGCATCGGGCTTCTTGAGTAGAGTTCGCCCACTTCGTTCGGTTTTGTTACAAGGTTTCCATCTTCATCATAAAATTTAATATAGTCGGTACCGATAACCTCACGACCGCATGAACCAAGCTTTGTAAGCTGTTCGTGGGGTTTGAGGACTGTCACAATGCCTGCTTCCGTGGAGCCGTATGCTTCATTGAGTTCTGAATTGGGGAACATCTTCAGAACACCAAGTTTTGTGTCTCTTCTTGCCGGGGCTGAGGAAATAAGGAGTTTCTTGACGCATGTCAGATCGTATTTCTTCTTCACATCGTCCGGAAGGGCAAGCATCATGATGTAGTGTGTTGGAACCAGTGAGGTAAAGGTGACTTTGTGGTCAGAGAATGTCTTTAACAGCTGCTCAGGGTTAAAGCTCACCATATTGTATGTCATAACGCAACCGCCGACCCAGGTAGCAACAAATGAATAAAAGAGTGAGTTTACGTGGCAGCATGGCATAACAAGGAGGTTGCAGTCATCATAATTGAACTGGTGATCAAATATCTGAATAAAATACTGGGCAAAAAGATTGGCATGTGTCTTTACAACACCTTTTGGCCTGCCTGTTGTTCCGCCGGTATACATGATAACCCATGGATCTTCGGCATCTACTACGGTTGCCGGTTCTTCCGGGCTTGCCTTTGCCAGCGCTTCTTCATAAGAAACATAGCCGTCATATTTCTCGTTATCCATAGCGAAGGAAACATACTTCGCGACAGTGGTAAGGTTTTTCTTCATTCCGTTTATCTGGTTGATCCAGGGAAATTCTTTACCGTCTGCTTTGTCTTTCCCGGCCTGTACGATAAAAACCTTTGCTTCACAGTGATTTGTGATATATTCCATATCAACCGGCGCAAGTCTGAACATAAGCGGTACGCAGATAAATCCGCCCTTTGCAGCCGCTGCATAAATCTCCATCCATTCCACGCAGTTGTATGCAAGGACTGCAAACCTGTCGCCCTTCTTCATGCCCATATCGGCAAGCGCATTTGCAAGCCTGCATGATCTCTCGTCCCACTGTTTGAATGTATAAGCCTTGTACAAGTCTTTGATACCGATCTTGTTAGGAAACTTCAGGGCATTTACCCTTACTACATCTTTTGCTGTTAACCAGCGTCCGTTCCTCATGTTTCGTCCTCCTACAATTATTTTTTAATGATAAATCGTTTTATAAAAACTATCTTTACTCAACAAGCTCCAGAAAATGGTACACCTTCTGCGGCATCTTATTTCTTAGAACATTGTCGATTAAATTTATCATGCAGCCAGGACATGCAGTAACAACTATGTCTGCGCCTGTTGCCTTGATACCATCCATCTTTTTATCCGCAATCTTCTTTGTAAGGTCATAGTGGTAAACACTAAAGGAACCACCCATACCGCAGCACATATCGGCATTAGGCATTTCAACATATTTCAAGCCTTTTAAGGCCTTCAGGATCATTCTCGGCTGGTCTTTAATGTTCTGGTACCTTACAAGGTGGCAAGGATCGTGCCATGTAGCCGTTTTGCCTTCAAATTCCTTTTTCAGTTTGAATTCTTCCAGCGGCACCTTCATAACATCAATAATAAACTCGGTACTGTCTTTTACCTTTTTTTCAAATGCTTCGTATCTTTTTTTCTGATCTTCATTGTCCGGAAGGTACTTCTGATAATCCTTCAAGGTGGAACTGCACGTGCCGCAACCCGTTACAATATAATCAACATCTTTGAATGCTTCAATGTTTTTTTCTGCAAGCATCCTGCCTGTTTCAAAATCACCGCTGAAATATATGGCAGCGCCGCAGCAGTTCTGGTTTTCAGGAACAACCACTTCAATACCATGTTTTGTCAGGAAATCAATAATCTTCAGCGCCAGTTCAGGATATACAAAATCCATTGCACACCCTGAAAAAAAGCCAACCTTCATTTTTGCTGCCTGACCGTTCTGCGGTTTATAAACGGGTTTAACTATATCACGCAGAAACTTATCAGCGAGCGCAGGAATATTCCTTCCCTGACCAAGCGCCTTCAGAAAATCGGGCAAGTGCCTGATATTGCCTTCTGTCTTAGGCATCATCCACTGGAATGCCTTTGCTAGTTTAACGTAATTTCCAAATGCCTTACGATTTGCCATAACCTTGCGGAAAGCAAAGTTCTTTATAAAACCCAAGCCCTTATTTTTCACCATCTGGGCCCTTGCACCCACAACTACCCTGTCAATCTGGGTCTTTGCGGGACACATTGCAACGCACCTCTTGCAGAGAAGACATTTACCGATAATATCGCCCATTTCATCGGTAAACTCCTGTTTACCTGCAAGGATCTGTTTCACAAGATAATTTTTCCCTCTTGCGACGCCCATCTCCATCTTCTCTTCCTGATATACAGGGCAGAAGAAACTGCAAAAACCACATTTCATACACTGATCAGCGTATTGTTCTATTTTTTTAAGCTCTTTTAGGTCTTTCAAGCTGAACCTCCTTATCCGCTATTCCCAGATCTTGCCCGGGTTCATGATGTTATTTGGATCAAAGAGCCTCTTTATGTTCTTCATCATATCAATTACAACGGGTTCCAGCTGTCTTTTTAGAAATTTCTGTTTTTCAAGACCTATGCCATGTTCCCCGGATAGCACGCCGCCGAGTTCAAGAGCTCCCTCGATGATCTCGTCCATCGCCTTGAGTGCCCTTTCATAATGTTCCTTATTGCTAATATCCGTGAGTATTGCCGGATGAAGGTTTCCGTCACCTGCATGACCAAGTACAATGATCTCAACTTTGTGCTTCTTCGCCAATTCCTTACATTTATTAATAAGGGCGGGTATACTTCCTCTCGGCACAGTCACGTCTTCTGCAAAAACCGTTTTTGCTTTGCCGAAAACTGCTGCAAAACCTGCCTTTCTTCCCATCCAAAATTTGTCGGCCTCAGCCTGATCCTTCGCAGCCCTTACATCTACTGCACCATATTTCTTTACAATTTCCATAATCTTTTCGGCTTCCTTTTCAACGGCTTCCGCAATACCATCAACTTCAAAAAGGAGTACCGCGTCTGCGTCCTTAGGAAGGCCCATAGGCATCATCTCTTCAATCCTGTTGATGACCCAGTTATCGAGAAGTTCTATTTTGTCGGGTATTACACCATTTTCCAGAACCCTGAAGACACTCTCTCCGGCGACTGCCACGTCTGCGTACACCGCCATGATCGTCTTTTTTGCTGGAGGAATCGGGTTGAGCTTAAGCTCTGCTTTTGTCACTATACCAAGGGTACCTTCTGAGCTGATGAAAATATGGAGAAGATCATAACCCACAACGTTTTTCAGCGTCCTGCCACCGAGATGGATGATATCGCCATTAGCCAACACAACCTCGACTCCCAGGATATACTGTTTTGTTACACCATATTTGACGCATGCAGGACCACCGGCATTCTCGGCAATGATGCCGCCCAAGGTTGCACCGAGAAAGCTCTGCGGGTCGGGAGGGAAAAAGAGACCTTCTTTCATAAGCCTCATTGTCAGTTCCTGAAGAACAACACCGGGCTCCACTGTGGCAGTAAGGTTTTCCTTATCGACTTTAAGAATCTTATTCATCTTGGTAGTACAAAGAACGATTCCGCCGTGCCAGGGAACGGAGCCGCCGCTCACGTTTGTTCCGCCGCCTCTCGGGGTCACGGGAATCTTTTCAGCATTTGCTATCTTCATAATCTCTGATATTTCTTTTGTGGTTGTCGGGAACAATACTACGTCGGGATCGTGCTGCCAGCTTGTTGTTCCATCGTAAGAATATGCCTTCATCGCCTCAGGCGTTGTGAGGACATTCTCTTTACCTACAATCCTCTGAAATTCACCTATCAATGATTCTTTTAACATCCATGCCCCCTTATTCTAAAGGTTATTTGGTATTGTAACTTATTTCACTTACATATATCCTTTTCACGCCGAATTTGTCAAGAAAATATGCTAACCAAAATTCCATGTTGCAATACATGTGCAGCATGGATAAATATTTTAAAAAAACTCTTTAAAAATAAACTGTTATTTCATTATACATTTTTTAAATAATCCTGACAAATGCAGGAAAATAAATTATTATTCACAAGCCTATTTTCTTGCATAAC
>CAYMTB010000044.1:0-18805 GCA_964393225.1 uncultured Syntrophorhabdaceae bacterium | reverse complement strand
TTCCACTCTTCTTCCTACATGGCTGAAATCAACGAAGACGAGGTGGAGGAAGTAAACGTGGAGGATTCGATCGAATTCACCTCCTCATCGGAATTACACGACATGATAAATTTCAATATCTTTGAGGATATAGCAATGGCAAAGGCTCTTCTTGAAAAAGAGCAGTGCGGCTTCCAGGTAGTAAAATCGAAACAGATTATAAAATCTAAAAAGGCTGTGAAAGGGAAAAAAAGCGGGAAAGGGAAAAAAGCGAACAAACCGAAAACAATCGAAAAGAACGAATTGGGCGAATTCACCATCCTCCTTGCCATTGAGAACGTAAAAACCAGAGAGATTCAGGTTGTCAGGGTCCACCCGACTCTCGGCGCGCAGTCAAAAGGCGTTGTGGTTGAGCGCGGCAAGTCAAACGGCGTCAATACAAAATTTACCATCATATACCCGGAACAGCATATCGTGCTGGCGCTTAAAAGACCGGTACGCTCCGGGACAACATTTGAAGAAGTCGTCTATACCCCTTATTCCGAAGGTCTGGATATTCCCCAGGTGAGAAAGGCCGGGCTGGAATACCTGAAAAACACCCTCGGTGCAGCTAAAAATGACCTTATTAAGAGAAAGGTCAGACCCCTGTCGTGCAATGAGTTTGTCGCAGACGATGTCTCTCTTACACTTGCAATCATTGAACACATTGATCCTCTCAAATTTCAGAGCGGAACATATACAACGGAAAAACTTATCCATGAAACACTCGTCATCATGGGGACAAATAAGCAGAGCGCTTATCGCTACTCAGCATCAAAGGCCGGGGCAAGAGGTCTTTTTCAGTTTATCCCCGACACATATAAGAGAATTGCGAAACAGTACCCGCAGGCTGGATTAAAAAATGATTTTATCCTGGGCATGGAGGATCATGAAAACGCTGCAAAGGCCTCATTTCTTCTTTTTGATGCTGATATGCGTGTCCTGAACAACGGGAGAAAAGAACAACTCATGAACAACCCGCAAACGCTGGGAAGGTTCCTCGCTTCTGCATACAACTGCGGATCAGGAAAGACAAAGGGGGCCATGGACAGATACGGGGGAAACTGGGCTTCAAGGGTTCCGGCAGAAACACAGATTTACCTTAAAAAATATGATGCTGTCTGGGATTGGCTCCACCGCCAGCCACAGGCAATTCAATAAACCCGGATCGGCCAGCAGGTTAGAGGGGTAGAAGGTTAGAAGTTTAGCCAAACATCCAATCATCCAAACATCTAATCATCCAGAAGGTTGGAAGGTTAGAAGTTTAGAGGGTTAGCTAATCATCCAAACATCCAACCTTCCAACCATCCGAACTCCTTATGTGTCCGATATTGTCCCTGTTAAAAGAAGATTTTTCATCCTGCCTTACTTTACAAGGGGAATCATATCGGCAAGTTCATAATTCACAACAGCCTGAATTTTGTTCTCAAGCTGGTAATAACGGGCCACCTTTATATCAGACAGGGCTTTCCTGAATGTGGGCAGATAGGCCTGACGGAGTTTGAGCTTATCCGATTCGATAGCCATTTGCTCATCCAATGTCTTCTTTGCGATATCATTCGTCATGACCTTGTAATTCTTTGCGTAATCCTCCAGCAGCTTCAATCCGCGTGCAGACAACTTGCCGAGATCATCCTGAAAAACATCATAGATGGGCCAGAATGCCTTGCCTTCAGCTTCTGTCAGTTCCATGTTTGTTGCGATCAACAATTTCTTGTCTGCACGGATCTTCTCACGGACAAGTTTCATGGTCTCCGCATCCTGTGAGAACACGGGAGCTGCTGTAAAAACAACAAACAATGCCAGACATACTGCCAAAACTACACTCATTCTTTTCATACCGACTTCCTCCTTTAAATTTTAAAACGGATTACTTATAGTACCATAAACTTTGCCTTAACACTTCAGTAAAATTATTAATTCAGTCTAACTCCACCCGATAGATCACCCCATGGGTCTTGACACCGGGAAGGGTGATGTTAAAAAATGACGTATAAATAGGCGAGATGCGTTTGAGCATGGCGTAGGGGATCCACCCCCTTCTCTTGGGCGCGATCCGGTCCATCCCGTAAAAAATGACGCGCGGCTCAAGGCCCATCCCATAAATGCCCTGAGTCAGGTCGAGCTTCAATTCCATATACCCGACATGGATCTCAAGCTGATAAAGGCCCTCAGCAAGTGTGCGCACTGGCGTTACCGCAAAACCGTGCGGCTCATCTGCAACGATAACCGAGACGAAGACGTTCTTCTCATAGATAATGCCCTGTCCGAACATCATGACAGGGATATAGGGCGGTATCCTCTGGTCATAAAGGATATTGAATACGCTTATACCTGGTAAACGGGGCACGTCATGGTGCTTGGCATATTCGGGAAGGAACTCCGATAGGGGTACCACCTGCTCGCTCCTTGCCAGGCGCGCCTCCCCTATTGTCCAGACAGCAAGAATGCCGAGAGGTACAGACGCGAGGATTAGCGACCAGTATCCGCCGGAAGGAAACTTTGTGAGGCAGGAACCAAAGAATGAGGCATCCACGAGACAAAGCGGCAGACAGGCGGCAAATCGCCACCACGCCTTTTTGTGATAGTAGACGATCGCCATGAGCACCGTGGTGATTGTCATTGTCCCTGTCACGGCGAGTCCGTATGCTGAGCTGAGATTCTCTGATTTTTTAAAATAAACCATCATAAAAATGACCGAACACATAAGCGCCCAATTAACCACCCCGATGTATATCTGCGATTTGAGGCGAGTCGAAGTAAAGACAACCTTCAGGAACGGAAATTTGTTCATGCTGATTGCCTGATAGATGACCGAGAATGCGCCGCTTATTAGAGACTGTGATGCTATTACCGTTGCCATGATGGAAAGAATAAGGAACGGGATGTACCACAGCTGACTCAGATGGTGCACCATGCCGAAAAGGAGCGCCGATGTCTGAGGTTTGTGCATCAGGAATGCGCCCTGCCCCAGATAGGCAAATACCAGCGCCACAAACACGAACATCCATGCCCGTACAATCGGCTGCTTCCCCACATGCCCCATATCCGCATAGAGCGCTTCCGCACCCGTAGCGCACAGGATGATCTGTGCAAGAATCAGAAATGTGGCAAAACCGTGCTTCCAGCAGAACTGCAAGGCATGATAGGGGTTGAGCGCCCCAAGAATGGCCGGGGTTTCGGCAACAGACAGTATCCCGGTCACGCCCAGCGCAAAAAACCAGAGCACCATGACAGGGCCGAAGGCAGAGGCCACACGATCGCTCCCTTTTGACTGAGAAAAAAAGAGCCAGATCGCAATCATCACGGAAATGCCCACAATGACGGCTGTAGGTGTCTCCTGAAAACACGGGACCAGCCTGATGCCCTCCACCGCTGAAAGGATGCTGATGGCAGGCGTGATCACGCCATCGCCCAGAAGCAGCGTCGCACCGATGTATGAAAGGGCCGCAATCATCGTTGCCAGCTTTCCGGGACGCACATACTGTTCAGCGATACGTTTCAGTATGAGTGTTCCGCCTTCCCCGAAATGATCCAGATTCATGGCAAGCAGCACATACTGCCCGAAAACGAGTACCACTAATGTCCAGAGTATAAGAGAAACAACCCCCAGGATATTTTCCATGGAGGGAGGAATAAGCAGAAAAATCACCGTCAGGGTGTAGATAGGGCTTGTCCCGATGTCCCCGAATACGAGCCCTGCGGCGCGTACTGTTGCGCGCCAGTCGTTGGGCACGGGAAGATGCTGCTCGAGGGGTTTAGAGGGTTCGGTGCCGGTCTGCAATAATCACCTTTTTCCGTCAAAACATTACTATTGGCTATTTTCCTGATATTTCTAAAGATTGTCAAGAAAAACCATCACCGTCAAGACAATCGATCAGTTATAGACTGGAAAATATCTCTTCCGTTCGCCAACTCAGCATTATCACCCTTTCTATGACTCAAACTCACTCGATGGGCAAGGGCGGAGGCTACCTGAAGTGGGCTCATCCCTGCCCATCGTCCCTATGGGAACGTTCGTTCTCATCATGACGGGTTACCCGATAATTGCTTCGATGCTCACTCCAGAGACAATTTTCCTGACAATATATCACAAGACTGAGGGGGGTTACCTGTCCGTGTTGTTTCTTCATTCGGAATTCTGGTATAATCACTCATGGCAAAGATAATTGCATGTGTCGACATGGACGCTTTCTTTGCTTCCGTGGAACAGCGGGACAACCCTGCTCTGAAAGGTAAACCCATAGCCGTAACCGGTGCCGGAGAGAGAACGGTCATAACAACCTCTTCATACGAGGCGAGGGCATACGGGGTTAAAACGGGCATGACCATCTACAGAGCGAAGAGGCTGTGCCCACATATCATCTTCGTGACAGGGGACAACAGGAAATACACGCAGGTCTGCAGCAAACTGGAAGAAATATGTCTCCGGTTCACACCGGATATTGAAATCTATTCCATTGATGAGGTATTTCTCGACATCACCGGTTCGCACCACCTTTTGAACGGTCCTGAAAATCTGGCCCGTACCATCAAGGATACGGTAAAGAACGAGCTGGGAATTACCTGCACAGTGGGCATGGGGTCAAATATCCTTATCGCAAAGCTGGCCAGCGACCTTGCAAAGCCGGATGGTTTCCAGTGGATAGAAGAAGATGCCGTGGCATCTGTTTTTGAGACGCTTCCTGTGAAAAAACTGTGGGGCATCGGATCTCATACTGAAGAGAAACTGAGCGCCATGGGCATCACAACGTGCGGCGCACTGGGCAGGGCACCTCTTTCCCTTCTGACAAAAAATTTCGGCATCATGGGGGAACGCCTCAAGGCCATGGGCAGTGGAAGGCTGGAGCGGCCATTAGAGATAGTGCCTCCTGAACCGAAATCTATAGGCCACAGCATCACCCTCCCGGAAGACATATGGAAAAGGGAGGAAATCACGAACTGCCTTCTCCGGCTGAGCGAAAAGGTCGGACGAAGGGCAAGACGCTACGGCCATAAAGGCAGGAAGATTACCCTCACTGTAAGATATGCGGATTTCAAAACCTTTACGAAGCAGATTACCCTGCCTGTCCACACGAACGATACCGGCGAAATCTACCGCTCCGCAGTCACCGTCCTTGATGGAATACACCTGCGTAAGAGTGTACGGCTTCTCGGCATTTCTCTCTCGTGTCTCGGAAAAGACGGGAACCAGATGCTTCTCTTTCAGGAAACTGACCGGGAGAAGAAAGCCGCCCTCGCAAAAGCAGTCGATGTTATCAACGACAAGTTCGGTGAATATACAATAACATTTGCGTCAACAATAACCAGGGAAGAAGGTCCCGGGGTCATTTCTCCTGCGTGGCGTCCATCCGGGGTGAGGAACAGCGACGTGTAACAGGGAAAAGGGGAAAGGAGCGTAGAGCGTTTAGCGTAGAGCAGAGAGTTTCACGCTTCACATAAACAGGTAATAGGCGATTACCCCGTGCCCATAGCCTGTATTCAATATTAAAGGCCTTTTTCACCTTTCGCCTTGCACCTTGCACAGATGATTGGATGATTGGAAGTTTAGCTAACCCTCAAACCTTCTAACCTTCTATTTTTCCTGCCTTTCACCTTTCACTATAATACCTATACCCGTTCCTGCCTGCCTGTTTGACGCTGTACATCGCAATGTCCGCATTCTTTACAAGGGTGTCTATGTCTCTGCCATGCTCGGGATAGACAGCAATGCCTATACTCATTCCAATAGATAAAATCTGATGATCAGCAGCAACAGGGGCTTCAAAATCCTCAAGAATCTTTTCCGCAATGGCATGTACACCGTCCGTCTGTTTAAGGTCAGCAAAAATCAGCATAAACTCATCGCCGCCCATACGTGCAACCGTATCTCCTTTCCGTGTCTGCCTGCCAAGTTTTTCTGCAACAGCTTTTAAAAGGAGGTCTCCCACGCTATGACCATATGTGTCGTTCACATCTTTGAACTTATCAAGGTCAAGCATCATCACGGCAACCTTCTCATTGAAACGTTCAGCGTGGGCTATCGCCATGGCAAGACGGTCGTTGAAAAGCGACCGGTTGGGAAGGCCTGTCAGGGCATCATGGAAAGCCATATATCTGATTGTTTCTTCTGTCCTTTTCCGCTCCGTGATATCACGGACTATACCCTGATATTCAGAAGTCTTTCCCTTTTTGTCCTTTTTGCATGTGACGGTTAAAAGACAGTCTATAACCGTTCCATCTCTCTTTTTCAGCTTGATTTCAAAATCCCTTATAAAATCTCTCTCTTGAATCGCCTGTTTGAATCTTTCACGGTCCTCGTTTGTCAAATAAGCTATTTTTGCATTGAGTTTCAGGGTTTCATCCTTTGTATATCCAAACAGTTCAACAAATGCCTGATTCGCATCTATAAAACTGCCTTTCCCTGTTGCAATATAGATTGCATCCCGTGAGCTCTCAAAAAGGGAACGAAACCTCTCTTCGCTTTCGCGCCGCTCCATTTCAGCTTTCCTTAATTCGGTCACATCAAACAATACCGTCACCGCACTCCCATCTTCCAGATGAGTTGTTTTAAACTCTATGTCCTTTACCTGTCCATCCTTACATGCGACCTCGAATTCTACGCTCTTGCCTCTTCTTCCCAACAGTCTATCCTTCTTCCATACATCTATAACAGACTTTCTGTACTTGAAGTCAGGATAGGCCTTCTGAAGCCACTGTTTTCCGTCTGGTACATCTTCTTTGGTATAACCCGTAATACACGTAAATTCAGGGTTGACATAATCAACTTTTCCATAGCTCCCAACAAGCATGACACCGTCAGGGGAGTTTTCGAGGATAGAGAAAAAGGTCTCCCGTTCCTTCTTCAGTTGTTCTTCCGCCCTCTTTAATCCTGTCAAATCCTCAACAAATATAAGCGCTTTTCGTTTACCAGCCTCCTCAATCGGGATGCCTGTATACTTACGAAACGTTGTTTTATTGCCGAAATATGAGGTGTATTCAAAAGGTTCCGTCGAGAAGGAGGTTCCATTTAAGGCCATTTTTATTTTTTCTGCAATCCCCATGCTCTTGTAAATCTCGAGGTCGAGGACATTGACGGTTTTGAACTGCTCTATATCAACGCCTGATATCCTGCCCATCGGGACGTTAGCATACTCAATAAAGCCCTCTTCGTTGACAACATAGACCCCGAACGGCGCATTTTCAACGATGGAAAGGTTCCGTCGAGAAGGAGGTTCCATTTAAGGCCATTTTTATTTTTTCTGCAATCCCCATGCTCTTGTAAATCTCGAGGTCGAGGACATTGACGGTTTTGAACTGCTCTATATCAACGCCTGATATCCTGCCCATCGGGACGTTAGCATACTCAATAAAGCCCTCTTCGTTGACAACATAGACCCCGAACGGCGCATTTTCAACGATGGAACGGGTTGACTGGTATGCATTTTGAATCGTATCTTCAGCCTCTTTTCGGCTTGTTATATCAACAATTGTGCCTTCATAATGATCTATCCTTCCAGATTTATCAAAAACAGCTCTGGAGCTTATAGAAATCCAGATTCTATCGCCATTCTTACGATATACCTGCGCCTCAAAACCCCTTACAAAACCATGTTCTTCAAGAAGCCTTCTGTATCTCATCCGTTCAGCAGGAATTACATAGTGATGTCTTGCAATATCGGTGAAGGTCTTTATCATATGCTCAGAAGAATCAAATCCCATCATTTTGGCAAGGGCAGGATTGATATTGATGAAGCTCCCATCAGGTGTGGTCTGGAATATGCCTTCCACAGCATTTTCGAAGATAGAACGGTATTTTTCCTCACTTTCCTGGAGGCGAGCCTCTGCATTTTTCCGCTCGGTAATATCACGGATGGATTCCACGGCGCCGATTACATTACCCTCAGGATCAAGGAGCTTTGAGGCCGATCCCCAGAGATATGCACCTTTACCGGCATACATACCTGGAATAAAGACCTCCACAAAGTAAGTATTCCCGACTTTATGCACAAAGTCATATTTTTTCTCAATCTCAACATCCGTTTCGAACAACAAATCGATGGTTATGGGCCTTCGCTCACGGTAAAAAGGGATTGCATATGCATAATCATTCTTGCCTATCATCTCCTCTTTTGGCATCCCTGTCATCTCCTCGATTGCCCTGTTCCATGCAACCACTCTCTTATCGCGGTCGATAACGAATGTTGCATCGGGTAGAAAATCGATTATATCGAAAAGCTGCTTATGAGCTAAACGTAATTCTTCATCATATTTTTTTCGCTCGGTGATGTCGCGAACAATAGCCTGAAGGTAGTGTTTGCCCTTATTGCTGAAGGCGCTCAGGCTAATCTCTGTATCAAATAGAGTCCCATCGTAACGGGTGTGCCTCCATTCAAAGAACTGCTTCTGACCTCTTAGCGCCGCCTCGATCTTCTCCTGTGCTTTCTCCATGGATTTCCTTCCGTCAGGCTGGAAATCCGGGGAAAACCGGTAAGGAGGCTGTCCGATGATCTGTTCCCTCGTACAACCAAACATCTCCAGGGTCTTCGGGTTGCAATCAATAAAGACATCCTTATCCATCAAGAAAAAAGCATCGCTGGCAGATTCAAAAATGGTCCGGAATTTAAATTCACTCTCCCTCAGTGCCGCCTCAGTCTGCATAATGTCAGTGATGTCGTAGTCAGAACCACGGTAGCCGAGAAGCTTACCTTTATCATCAAGGACAGGTTTACCGTTTGTTGAGACCCATACCTCCATGCCATCTTTTGTTACGATCACATTACGAAGTTCACGGAAAATTCCTTTGCGCTCAAACACATCGAAGGCTGTCTGTCTGAAAGCGTCACGTCCTTCTTCCGGACAGAGATCGTAAAAGTGCATCTTTCCTGTAATCTGTTCAGCGCTATATCCTGTAATCTGTTCACAGTAGGGGCTGACATAGATATAAAGCCCGTCCGCATCCACTTCCCATATCATCTCTCTGGATTGTTCAGCTATCAGGCCGAACCGTTCATTTTGTTCACGGTCATCCTTCATAACAATAAACTCCACTATTTAAACCTGTTCGCAGTTCACGTTTCACTCGAATTTGAATCCTTTCTCCCGAAACAATTTCAAACATGCCTCCACCACCTTCTCATCATAGAGAATACCCCTGTTCTTCTCTATCTCTTCAAGGACTATGTCTGTCCCGAAGCCTGGCCGGTAGGGACGGTGTGAGGCAATGGCTTCAACCACGTCGGCTACAGAAATAATCCTTGCTTCGAGGAGGATCTGGTCGCCTCTTAACCCTTGCGGATAGCCCGAACCATCTAACCGTTCATGATGCTGGAGGACTATTTCGGCTATGGGGTATGGTAATCCCGCATCTTTTAATATGTCATATCCTGTCTGTGAATGGACTTTGATGAGGCTGAATTCTGTTGCTGTAAGTTTCGTAGGTTTGCTCAATATCTCGGCAGGGATTGATATTTTTCCAATATCATGGATAATACCCGCCATACGGATATTATCGACGGTATCCTTTGAGAGTCTCATATCCTGAGCAATGGTACGTGCAAGGCCAGACACCTTCCTCTGGTGACCTGCAGTATAGGGGTCTCGTGTCTCAACGGTTAAAGAAATTACCTTGATGGTACCCGATAAGGATCTCCTCAGTTTCTCCATGGTCTGTTTGAGATCTTCCTCGGTTTGTTTGCGGGAAGTGATATCTTCACAAGTCATAATGTTAACGCCGGTTTCCATTTGGACCGGGATAAAGTTAATAATCTTTTCCGTTCCATCCCTGCACGTTACAGTAAAAACCCGTGGTCTTTTTTCACCTGGCAAGGCTCCCTTTAAATCTTCTACCCACAATGCGATAACAGTATGCCTGTATGCAGGGTCAGGGTATGCCTTTATAAACCATGTTCTTCCATCAGGAATTTCTGACAGGTCGTATCCGAATATTTCTTTAAATTTCGTGTTGATATAGACAAAATTACCATCCATATCTATCATTGCCATTCCAAAAGGTGCATTTTTAGTAAGGACGGAGAATTTCTGCCTCTCATGTTTCAGTTGTTCTTCTGCATTTCTGTGGTCTGATTCCGATTGTTCGAGTTCTTTGATTCTCTGCTTTAAGACTGATATTTCTTCGATTAATTCCTGGCGTGTACTGGACGGATCTTTCACCTGGCCTCCAGATAACGGCAAATAGCATCAAAATGCATCAATGTATTAAGAGTATTAACGGATATCCATTGAGGTGTCAAATATAAATCCAGATTTGTGTGGCTCTGTCCCGTTCGCCACCCCGGTCAGTTTTTCAGCAGATCCTTCAGGTCCGCATTCGGAATGTAGCCCCGGTATATCTTTTCGAAGGTGCCGTCCGCTTTCATGCTATCCAGTATGGCCTGCCATTTTTTAACCATCTCAACCGGAGTTCCAAGCGACATCGCAATGTAAAAATAGGTATTGCTCACAAGAAAGACCGGCTCCAGATCATCCATGCTGTATCCCGCCTTTTTCACAATCTCCGGAATTGTAATATCAGTAAAGACTGAAATCTGAACACTTCCGTCCATAAGCTGTTTAACGTTGGTGGCGGGAAGAGGAGAACTGACCAGATTCGTAAACCCCTTGCTTTTAAGGTACTGTTCGGTAAACCAGTTGGTAGTCGTAGCAATGGCTGCAAGCTTTTTGGCTTCTTCCAGGCTGTTAATCTTTATGCCGGAGCTTTTTTTTGCGTAAAATATCGCACTGTTTTTACCGACCGGCCCCACCCACTGAAACAGCTTCTCCCGTTTTTCCGTTCTCTCAGCGCTAAAGAGCACCACGTTCGGGGTGTTCAACGCCATGTTGTAGGCTTCATCCCAGGAGATTAACCGGATTTTATCCGGAATGCCCTGACGGCTAATGATCTCGCGTACTATGTCCGTAACAAAACCGGTTATCTTCCCGTCTTTCATAAACGTGACCGGCGGGTATTCCTCCGTCAGCATTGCCAGTTCAGAAGCTCCTTTTACGTTTTTCTGAGTCGCGTGTACATTTCCTGCAAGAATGACTAAGCACAATATCAGACAGAAACAACCGATCTTTTTCATAAATTTTATCTTCTCCTTGTTGAATTTGTTTACATTAACCAAGAACATGCTTGATAAACCATTGCTTCTTTGACGTGAAATTATAAAAAGAACAGCCTTACATGTCAATAGAATAGCGATCAGCTGTCATGAAGGAGAAAAAAGGATGTTTAAGCGATAGATATGGTTGATTCGTAAGATTGTCTATGTATAGAATCATACTCGAAGTTCACAGTTCTAAACTACATATGGAGGTTCACAACATGTTCCATCCAACCAAGATTATTGCAATAGGGCTCAACTATCGGGATCATGCGAAGGAGATGCATCATGAAATTCCGGAATATCCGCTCATTTTCCTGAAGCCTCCGACAGCAGTTATTCAAAGTGATGATTACATCATTTATCCGCCCGCAACCAAAGAACTCCACTATGAAGGCGAGCTTGCAGTCATCATAAAGAACAAAATCAGAAATATCAAAAAAGAGGATGCGCCACGTCACATAGCAGGCTATACCTGTGCAAACGATGTGACGGCAAGAGACCTGCAAAGGCTTGACGGTCAGTGGACACGATCAAAATCATTCGATACCTTCTGCCCGCTGGGCCCGATAATGGTATCAAAAATTGACCCGACACACCTTGCGATATGCACAAGGGTCAACGGGACAGTAAAACAGCAATCGAATACAAATAATATGGTTTTTGATGTCTACGAGCTTGTTTCCTTCATATCAGGGATTATGACATTATCTCCCGGTGATGTGATTATTACCGGTACCCCGCCGGGAGTCGGACCAATAGAAGTGGGTGATGTTGTGGAAGTGGAGATTGAAGGGATCGGAATATTAAGAAATACGGTAAAAAAATAAGCTATTAGCAATCAACTGTCAGGAAAGAGAATGGATTAAGAGTTAACGGGAGGAATTCAGATGACTTGGAAGGTTGGATGTTTGGATGATTAGCTAACCCTCTAATCCTCTAAACCTCTAAACATCAATCCATAATCCATAATCCAGCGCTTAAATGCGATAGCGGGCGGCAAAATGAAGATTTTAAAAAAACCCTGGTAGAACAAAGGAGAAACGCATGGAAAATATAACATTTGATGATTTTGTAAAGGTTGATCTGCGGGTCGCAGAGATTAAGGCCTGCGAGGATCTGCCCGGTGCCGACAAACTCTATAAGCTCACAATCGATATAGGCGAAGAACGCACAATCGTGGCAGGGATTAAACAATACTACTCAAAGGAAGAGCTTATCGGGAAAAAGATAGCAGTCGTGGCAAACCTTGAGCCCCGCAAACTGAGAGGGGTCATGTCCCATGGAATGCTCCTCGCCGCATCAAACGAGGAAAGCACTTCTATCGTTCTTCTGACACTTGATAAGGACATTTCGAATGGAAGCAGGATATCGTAGAATAGACTAAAGACTATAGACTGAAGACTATATAAATATTTTGCTTTTTACTTTTTGACTTTAGTCTATGGTCTTTAGTCTATGGTCCATATAAATTATGATTAACGGTCTTTTATTCTTCATTTCCGGTCTTGCCCTCTTTCTCTTCGGCATGCTGAAGCTCAGCACGTTCATGCAGCAGCTTTTTGGCGCCCGGATGAGGGAGTATATAAAATTCTCTGTAAAAAAACCTGTTTACGGGCTTATTATGGGGATTGCAGCAACCATTCTTTTCCAGAGCAGCTCCGCCACAACACTCCTTACCATCGGAATAGTCAGCGCAGGATTAATCAGTTTTTTCCACTCCCTTGGAATTATTCTCGGTGCAGACATTGGAACCACACTTACGGTCCAGCTCGTTGTATGGAAGTTTACTTCTTTCTCACCGCTGATACTATTTGTCGGTGGAACCCTCCTCTTCTCAACAAAGGAAAAATGGAAACAGACCGGTGAAGCCCTTTTCTACTTCGGGCTTATCTTTTTCGGGCTGCAGCTCACTGCAGATGCAACGGCCCCGCTCAAGGAAAACAGGTTTTTCCTGGATATCTTTCATCACACAAAAAATCCATTCATCGGTGTCGTTATCGGCGCGCTCTTTACCGCTCTCATACATTCTTCGGCCATACCCATAAGTATCGCCACCATCATGGGTCAGCAGGGCCTGATAACGATCGAAAACGCCATACCCATCGTGCTCGGGGCAAATATTGGCACCACCATAACGGCCATTATGGGTAGCATCGCAGCAAACATTGACGGGAAAAGGAGCGCCTTCGCCCACCTCCTTTTTAAGCTTGTCGGGGTAATAATATGCCTGATTGCCCTTCCCGCTTTCCTTATCCTTTTGCAGCAACTCTCTTCAAGCATCGCGCAGCAGATTGCACTGGGCCATTTTATCTTCAACGCCCTGCTCGCAGTTGTCTTTATTCCTTTCCTGAAACCGTTGTCAACCCTTATTGAGAAAATCCTCCCCGGGGAAGAAACTACGCTGCCGCTTTGGCCTGAATACCTCGATACAAAATGTCTTGCAAGGCCCGGAGATGCACTTTTTTGCGTCAAGCAGGAATTATCGAGGGAGATTCTGCTTGCCCGGAGGATGTTTACCGAAAGCTTAAAACTCATAACAAAGTTCAGCGAGGCAAGGAAGAAAGATATTAATTATATCGAACTCGTTGTGGATAATTTGCAGACCGAAATAGTAAATTATCTATGGAATATCTCCTGTGGACAACTTTCACCATCGTTATCCAAAAAGCTTTTCGCTTTTTCAAAGATAGTTTATGAAATTGAAAGGGTCGGTGATCGTTCAACAAACCTGGTTGAGTTATCCGAAGAAAAGCATAAAAGAAGAGCCCTCTTTTCGGGGTCAGCCCAGGACGAGCTGAAAGAAATCAGCATTTTGACTATTAGCAACCTCGATGATGCAGTTTCTCTTATTGAAACAAAAGATACAATGAGGATAAGCATGATTTTTGAGAGAAACAGGAGGGTTAAAATTTGCGTCAAAAAGGCAACCGAACAGCATTTGGAAAGATTTTATCAAAAAGCATGCCTTGCTGAGGCAGGCCCCATCTTTGTGGATATGCTCGTTAATCTTGAGAGAATATCAGACCACTGCCAGACTATCGCCGAATGCATTCATGGCATTGACGAAGAGTCCTGAACATCGCCTTTGCCTTTTTGATTCAAATATGGTTTTTATATGAAATGAAAAGAGAATTCTTAACATCAATTTCCCATGATAAGGCACTTGAGATAATCGAGTCATTTCAGGTAACACAGGGAAGAGAAATAATACATATCGAGGCGGCGCTCGACAGGGTGCTGGCCGAAGACATTGTCTCCGGCGAAGACATTCCGTCTTTTTCCCGTTCTCTGGTTGATGGATATGCCGTAAACGTCAGGGATACACAGGGGGCAAAAGAAACGAATCCATCCCTCCTTTATGTTAACGGCGAAGTGCGGGTCGGGGAGGAATCGACCGTAGCGGTTGAAGATGGCAATGCCATATCTATAACAACAGGTGCCATGCTCCCTGAAAACGCCAATGGCGTCGTCATGGAAGAACATACCAGACGGCTTCATGATGAAGTTGAAATTACAAGACCTGTTTTCAGGGGTGAAAATATCTGCTTTAAAGGCGAGGATATTAAAAAAGGCGACAGGCTGAAGGTGAGAGGTGGGAGATTATCGTCATTTGACCTTGGAGTGTGCGCAGCGATTGGAATATCAAATATTCCTGTCTACAAAAGGCCGAAAATAGCAATAATCTCTTCCGGCGATGAAATTGTTGACATAGACGAACCTCCTCCCGCCGGTATGGTAAGAGATATCAACAGATATACAGTCTCGAATCTTTTAAAAAAAGAAGGTGCCCGATGTGATTTCCTCGGCACAGCAAAAGACACTATTCGCGATATAACGTCAAGACTTGAAGCGGCAAGGGAATACGAAATGATACTTGTTTCCGGGGGAAGCTCAAAAGGTGAAAGAGATTTTATCGTAGACGCCATTGAAAAGCTCGGGGGTAAAATCCTGTTCCACGGCGTTAGCATAAAGCCGGGGAAACCGGTTATTTTTGGATCATTGTGGGATAAACCGGTTTTTGGACTTCCGGGTCATCCTGTTTCCTGCATAATGGTTGTAATACGGTTTGTCCTCCCACTCCTGATAAAACTAAAGGGGGAGCTTCGAACAGAGGCCAGAAACATCAAAGGAAAACTTGCAACAAACGTCCCCTCATCCTACGGGATCGAAGAATACATAAGGGTTACAATAAAATCCACTGACGAAGGCTACACCGTACACCCTCTTTTTGCAAAATCCTCCGTAATATCTTCGCTGGCACAGGCAGCAGGTTATATCGTTGTGCCTGAAGGGCTTGAAGGATACGAAAAGGGAGAGGAAGTGGAGGTATGTCTTTTTGGGTAAAAAGTAAAAGGGGAAAGGTTAAAGGTTAAAGGCAGGAGAAATAGAAGGTTAGAAGGTTTGAGGGTTAGCTAAGCTTCCAATCATCCAAACATCTAATCATCTGTGCAAGGTGAAATGTGAAGAGATATTTAAAGACCATACGAAGTAAAGAAGCGGTAGAAAAGGTGCTTGAACATATCAAGCCCCTGGAGGGTGAAGAATATCTCCCCGCATACACATGCAGGGGCCGCATCAGTTCGAGGCCGGTTTACGCTCAAATTTCTAATCCACCTTTTATGTGTACCGCCATGGATGGATATGCAACAGACTACGAAAAGACGCTCCAGGCCGATCTTTCAAATCCCCTTTCGTTGACAAAACACCAGGAAGCCGCCCCTGTGAATACCGGTGACCCTCTTCCAAAAGGCACAAATGCAGTAATCATGGTAGAAGATGTTGAGGATTCAGATTCCTTTATTGTCATACGGAAACCTGTCTACCTGTGGCAGAATGTCCGCATGATCGGCGAGGACATCATTGAAGGAGATATGCTAATCCCTGCAAACCATACAATTGGTGCCTTCGATATTGGCATGCTTATTTCAGGAGGCATATCACATATCCATGTGAGAAAAAAACCCAGAATCGTCATAATACCAACCGGCAAGGAATTGATTGACCCCTATAACCTCCCCGGCCCTCCCTCGAAATCTGGGGGCTTAATAGACTTCAACTCCTATACGCTCCTGAACCTCGCAGAAGATACAGGGTTCGAAGGCAGCATCTCAGAAATAGCATGCACAAAAGAAGATTTACTGAGAAACATCAAAAATGCTATCGATGAGTTCGATGTGGTGCTGATAAACGCCGGTTCCAGCGCCGGGAGAGAAGACTATACCGAAGAAACCATAAGAGAACTGGGAACGCTTGTATTCCACGGTGTTTCAATGATGCCCGGCAAACCCGCCATGTTCGGCATCATTAATGGTAAACCCGTATTTGGAATTCCGGGATATCCCGTGTCCGCCTCATTAACGTTCAGCACCTTCGTAAAACCACTCTACGACAAAATGACAGGCTCGTCATCGAACAAAACATACATAAACTGCATTACCCCTTACAAAACCCCGTCACGTCTTGGAATAGAAGAAATTATCAGGGTCAATCTTATTGAAAATAAGGGGGTTTATTATGCCATCCCGTTACCAAGAGGGGCGAGCATTTTTTCATCGATGGCGAGGGCTGACGGGCTTATACGGATACCCGAAGATGTGGAAGGCTTCAACGAAGGCGAAAAAATCCCCTGCGAACTTCTTGCGGATAAAGAAGCGTTAAAGCGGAGAATCCACATTATCGGCAGCCATGACCTCTCTCTGGATGTTTTGAGGGATATGGTAAAAGCTCGTCATACAGGTTTTGATATAATCTCTACTCACACGGGAAGCTTGAGCGGAATCATAGCCATGTCAAAAAACGTCGCATATGTATGCACCACGCACGTTCTTGATGAGAAGGAGAAGACATATAATATTCCTGCAATTCAAAAGTATCTCCCTGATAAACCCTGTATGCTTATACATATTGCAAAAAGGCTCCAGGGGCTTCTTGTCCGGAAAGAAAACCCGAGGTGTATAAAAGGAATCAGCGATTTATCAAGGCCGGATGTAAAATTTATTAACAGACAATCCGGCTCCGGCACAAGGATACTCTTCGATGCATTGCTCAAAGAGAACGGTATTGAAAAACATCAAATCAATGGTTACGACAAAGAAGAATCAACCCATACTGCCGTGGGAATTCTGGTAAGAGAAGCCATTGCAGATACGGGTATTGCTATTTACTCAATGGCAAAGGTGTTTTCTCTTGATTTCATTCCCCTCGCAGAAGAAGACTACGATCTTCTTGTCAGCAGAGAATTTGCTGAAGACAGGAGGTTCAAAATCCTCATGGATTTGATAAATTCCGATGAATTCAAGCAAAGGCTCGGGCAGTTGGGTGGATATAACACAAAAGAAACAGGAAAAATAAAATATGAACAATAATGGCAGAGAGCAAAGAGTTGAGGGCATAGGGTTTTAAAACTCTACGCTCTACGCTAAACGCTCATCGCCAAGAGGCCATACATGCTGATTGATAATTTCAACAGGATCATTGATTATATCAGGGTTTCCGTTACTGACCGGTGTAATCTGAGATGTAAGTACTGTGTGGATGGAGCATTTCCATTTATACCACATTCAGAAATACTGTCTTATGAGGAGATTATCAGGTTTGTAAGGATAAGCGCTCAACTCGGCGTGAGCAAAGTCCGTCTGACCGGCGGGGAGCCTCTCGCAAGAAAGGGAATTTCCTATCTCCTGAAAGAGTTGAACAGCATTGAAGGTATTAACGACATAAGCCTCACAACCAATGCAGTGTTTCTTGGAGATAAAATCCTTGAACTTAAAGATGCAGGCCTGAAAAGGGTAAACATAAGCCTCGACACCTTGAAGAAGGAAAGATTTGCATTCATAACAGGTGTCGATGCCTTTGATGATGTACTCATGAGCATCGAAAAGTCCATCTATGCCGGTATGAATCCCATTAAGATTAATACGGTTATCATTAAGGGCTTTAACGATGATGAAATCCTTGACTTTGCAAGGCTTGCCGAGAAATGGGGTCAGCACATAAGATTTATTGAATTCATGCCCTTTGGTAACTTCGGCCTCTGGGATGCTGCCACAATCATTTCCTCACGGGAGATTGAAGAAATTCTCAGGACCCGATACACCCTTGAACCGTCTGCGAGCAGCGACAGGGGACCTGCCAGGATGTTCGACATTAAGGGCAGTGAAGGAAAAATAGGTTTCATAAGCCCTGTCTCAACCCATATCTGCAGTGAATGTAACCGGATACGGCTCACTTCCGGGGGGATGCTCCGTCCCTGCCTCTTTTCCGACGTGGAATACGATGTAAAAAAGCTTCTGAGGAGCAGCGCAAGTGATGAAGAGATAAAGACCTTCATCAGGGAAACTGTCAAGGTAAAGCCTGAAAGAAAAAGCGAGATGGGGCAGATTAGAAAATGTCAGCGCAGCCTGCGGAACATCGGAGGATAATTATCTCGGATTTATCATTTGAATCATATAGGTGTCGGATCATCCCTCTCAAACACGCTCATTCCGCTCCAGCGGCTTCAATCGCTCGCGTTCGGCTTCGGAACTTTTGCATACGCAAAAGACCAAGCTTCCTTGCCTCTCGACGGTTTGTTTCGGGATACCCCGACACCATGCTCTAATGACTTATCCGGGATTATTTTTCATAGTGAGCCGGAAGAACTTTTCGCGAGTCGCGCCTTCGAGCATTTTTGGGTACCCACTCGGCGAAAATGAACGTCC
>CAYMTB010000043.1:0-18964 GCA_964393225.1 uncultured Syntrophorhabdaceae bacterium | reverse complement strand
GTTGAGGCGGATGAGAGCGACGGAACCCTTGTCAAATATTTTCCGGATGCCGCGGTTATTCTTAATATCTCCAAAGACCACAAGAGCGTTGATGAGATAAAAGCGCTTTTTGAAACGCTGATTTCAAAATCGGCCTGGACAGCTTCAAATGCGGATGATCCGGTCCTTGCTTCCCTTCCGGTGACGGTGGGCTTTGGCCAAAGCAGTCTGGCCTCCTGGCGTCCGGACCACGAACAACTCCTGCCAACCTCGGTTAAGCTTTTTCGTAACGGCACTGAATATCATTTGCCCCTTCCGGGGAACCACAACATTGAAAATCTGTGCGCCGCACTTTGCGTGTGTGAACATTTTGACTGTGAAGAATCGACTCTTGCCGATGCAGTCAAAAGTTTTAAAGGTGTAGCGCGGCGTTTTGCAATAACCGAAACAGCACAGAACGTTCATGTGGTTGATGATTTTGCCCATAATCCTGCAAAGATAACAGCTGCCGTGAGCGCCGCCAGAGGCCTTTCAGAGCGTATTATTGCCGTATACCAGCCGCACGGGTTCGGTCCGACGCGATTTTTAAAGGATGAATACATCACTGCCTTTCGGAGCATCTTCCGGCAGAATGACTCGTTCTATCTCCTGCCTATATATTATGCCGGGGGCACTGCCCAAAAGAATATTTCCCCGGAAGATATCATAAACGGCCTCGGTCCAGTATCATTCAATGCACAAGCGGTAAGGAACCGCGATGGATTGCTGACCAGGCTGAAGGCCGACGTGAGATCAGGTGATTGTGTCCTTGTCATGGGTGCGCGCGATCCGTCTCTGCCTGCATTGGTAAAAAAAATCGTGGAATTGTTCGGCGGCGAGTAGTGGGGTGGCCGGGTGCTTAAACCGAAAAAATCTCGTCCGAAGATTTCTTTCTGTTATGCGTAAATTCTTCCTTATATAAAACCCTGGTCCAGAATACATTTGTCTGAGCCTTCTCTCCCCGGCTGAAGATGGCTTACCGTAATGCCGGTTGTTGACTTTATGCTTGTTCTGCTTCATTTTTATTGGCAATCAATAAATTGTCCTTTAAGAAAACTTGAAATTGATTTTAATGATGCCCAAGCGTGAAAGATGTTGATAAGATAAGTGCTCTCTGGTATTTCATATTGATGCAGGCGTCAATTCGTCTCAATGATATTCTGCTGGTTTTTGTGGTCATCTCTTCCATGGCCGCAGCCATTATTTTTCCCGACTTTGGTTCCCGATTCAAAGCCCTGCCTTTTTATTGCCTGATGATCAATTTTTTTCTCAGCTACCTGTCCATTGATCTTGCGTCAGTCTGGAAGGCACTTAAGGGCCACAGCACACAGATTTTTGTATTTACGTTGATGAAGCTGGCCATTCTGCCCGTCATCATTTATTTTGTCTTCCACTTGCTCGCTCCGGATTACGCCCTTTCCGCCCTGCTTTTGACGGGAGTTTCCGCGGGCGTTGTTGCGCCGATGATTTCGAACATGGTTCGGGGTAACAGCGCGCTGGTCCTGGTTGTGGTAGTAATTACATCGGCGCTGGCGCCTTTTACGCTGCCGGCGCTCATTAAGATGGTTGCCGCAAAAGAGGTGGCGATTTCCTTTTTGTCCATGCTGCGGATGCTGGCCACGGTGATTTTTATTCCCATCATCATAGTTGAAATCATCCGATACCTGCTGCCCAGACTTGTAGTGCCAATCCTGAAAATCCGGTTTCCTGTCGCGCTTCTTCTGTTCGCGCTGATCAACCTGGGGGTTTTTTACCGATACGCACCTTTCTTCAAGAAAGAACCGTCTGTGATTATTATGGCGACAGTTGTGGCCTTTGTCCTGGCGGCGGTTTACTGCGTGGTTGGCATATTATTCTTCCGCAAAGGATCAGTGGAGAATCAATTGGCCGGTGCGGTCATGCTGGGCAACATCAATAATGTGCTCGTGATTGTTTTTTCATCTGAATTTTTCGGCCCTGTAGAGCCGCTGGTCGCCGCAATGTATATGATCCCCTTTTTTGTCATCGTGATTCCGCTTCGTTATTATTATCATAGAAAAACAAAAACTGCTGGTAATCGTATCTCTCTTTGAATCTTTTATTGTCAACGTTGGTGCATCGGGAATTGACAACTTCCCGAAGTCCAGTTTTTCGCACCTGCTATCGGTATGCAACATTACGATTGGCATTCAATGCTCCAGCGGCCTTGTCCGCACCGTTTCTGACGCTTGCTTTGTCATCAGTCATGCTGTTACAATAATGACCAATATGAACACACAATCGAGTAACAATGAGGCCGATGAAGGTAAGAGCGAAAGCGGAGGCAGGGTAAAGACGACGTTTAGAATATCAAAAATGGATTGTCCTTCTGAAGAACGCATGATACGGATGAAACTGGAAGGGCTGACCAATATCGAATCCCTGCTGTTTGATATACCGGGACGCACGCTGGAGATATTCCATACCGGTAGATACGACAATCTCCTTGCAGCCATCGACAGCCTCCGCCTTGATGCCAGGCTTGTTTCCTCCGAACCGGCGGATATGGCGGGCGCAGATGATGGTCACCGTCAGGAGAGACGGGTTCTATGGAAGGTTCTCGCCATCAACTTCTTCTTTTTTGTCCTTGAAATGCTCACAGGTTTCATCGCCGGTTCAATGGGGCTTGTGGCCGACAGTCTGGATATGCTGGCAGACAGCATTGTCTACGCACTTTCACTTTTTGCTGTCGGTGGAACGGTTTCAAGGAAGAAGAATATTGCCGGTGCAGCAGGCTATTTTCAGCTATTACTGGCCCTTCTGGGGTTTGCAGAGGTTATCAGACGCTTCGCAGGATACGGAGAAACACCCAACTTTTACCTGATGATTATCATTTCTCTCCTCGCGCTTGCAGGTAATACGATTTGCCTGTTTCTGCTTCAAAAGTCCAAAAGTCAGGAAGTGCATATGCAGGCAAGCATGATTTTCACGTCCAATGATGTAATTGTCAACCTTGGCGTTATTGTAGCAGGGGTTGCTGTCTATCTGACGGCATCCAAAATGCCCGACCTGATCGTCGGCACAATCGTTTTCATGCTTGTCGGAAAAGGCGCTTACAGGATCCTTCAACTATCGAGGTAGTCCTGACTTAAAGAGGCAATGTCAAAAAATACATGAAAAACTTTTCCTATTCAGCCGCAGATAATATCTTGACGATATTTTGATGGGCGGCAAATCAATGCATTATATGTTATAGTTACAACATCAAATACAGTCTCTAAAGAAGGGGTATGAATAAATGGGAAATGAACCTAACAAGATTATTTACTCCATGATCGGGGTAAGTAAATATTACGACAAAAAGCCGATTCTGAAAGATATCTATCTCTCCTATTTTTATGGAGCGAAGATCGGTGTTCTTGGCCTCAACGGATCAGGAAAAACCTCCCTTCTCCGTATTCTGGCTGGAGCGGATAAAGAGTACAATGGCGAGACGGTCCTTGCTCCCGGCCACACCGTAGGGCTCCTTGAACAGGAGCCGAAACTGGATGACAAAAAAACGGTGCGGGAGATTGTGGAAGAGGGAGTACATGAAATAGTAGATGCCCTAAAGGAATACGATCGTATTAACGAGAAATTCGCTGAACCGATGTCTGACGATGAGATGAATAAACTTATTGAACGGCAGGGCGAAGTGCAGGAGAAGCTGGAAGCGTGGGATGCGTGGGAACTCGATTCACGCCTTGAGATGGCGATGGATGCGCTGCGCTGCCCTCCGGGAGAGACTCCGGTCAATATCCTGTCCGGAGGGGAAAAACGCCGTGTCGCGCTATGCAGACTGCTCCTGCAGAAGCCGGATATTCTGCTTCTGGACGAGCCGACCAACCATCTCGACGCAGAAACCGTGGCCTGGCTTGAGCACCACCTGCAAAACTATCCGGGCACCGTTATTGCTGTGACTCACGACCGTTATTTTCTCGACAATGTCGCCGGATGGATTCTGGAACTCGACAGAGGACAGGGAATCCCATGGAAAGGGAATTATTCCTCCTGGCTGGAACAGAAGAAAAATCGTCTGCAGCAGGAAGAGAAGTCCGAGAGCGCCAGGCAGAAAACACTGCAGCGGGAGCTTGATTGGATACACATGTCTCCCAAAGGACGCCACGCAAAAGGGAAAGCGCGTATCACTTCTTACGAGGAACTCCTCAGCCGCGATATCGAAAAAAGTTCAAAAGAGCTGGAAATCTATATCCCCCCAGGGCCCAGGTTGGGCAATGTCGTCATTGAGGCCGATAACGTGCACAAGGCATATGGCGATAATATTCTTACAGAAGGAATGACTTTTAACCTCCCTCCCGGTGGAATCATAGGAGTTATCGGACCTAACGGAGCAGGAAAAACCACCCTCTTCCGGATGATCACCGGCAAGGAAAGGCCTGACTCCGGCACCTTCAAGATAGGAGAAACCGTAAAGCTGGCATACGTTGATCAGAGCCGAGATATACTCGATCCGGGTAAGAGCATCTGGGAGGTTATTTCCGGCGGGGATGATGTCATTCAGCTCGGCAAGCGGCAGGTAAATTCGCGCGCATATGTAGCACGCTTCAATTTTTCCGGGGCTGATCAGCAGAAAAAGGTTTCGATGATCTCCGGAGGTGAAAGAAACCGCGTCCATCTGGCCCGCATGCTGAAGGAAGAGGCCAATGTCCTCCTGCTTGACGAACCTACCAATGACCTTGACATAAACACCCTGCGTGCACTGGAGGAAGCACTGGAGAGTTTTGCCGGCTGTGTCATAGTCATCAGCCACGACCGGTGGTTCCTCGACCGTATCGCCACCCACATGCTTGCTTTTGAAGGAGACAGCAAAGTGGTCTGGTTTGATGGAAATTATTCAGAGTATGAAGAGGACAGAAAGGCACGTCTCGGCCATGCCGCAGACCAGCCCCACCGCATTAAATACAGGCACCTGACCAGAGAGTAAACATGCGGAAGGCCTGCGGGCTGCCCCCAATACTGAAACGCTTGCATATCTTCAGGATACAGCCGGAGAGGATATTCCCTTCCGATATGTGAGAACAAGGAATGATCAGGGGCGGGAAGAAAAGCACAGCCATGTATCTGTTTGAGATTGGGCGAAGAAAACAGCGGCCGGTAACATCCGTGAAGTCAGAAAACTCCTTATTTATTAGGTGTTTGACAAGTAACAAAGAATATGTCATATAATGTAAAAGATGGTAAGGGAATTTACATTTTCCAAGGAATCTAAAAAAACAGTGATGCTGTTTTTATCCGTCATCACGTGTTTGTTTTTATTTTGCTCAAACATTTCCCACGCTGCGGATACGGCTGATGCGCTCTTCACTCTCTCCCCCGGTTGGAATTTCATCTCCTTCAACATGCTCCCTTCGCAGACTGCACAATTAAACGCCGTTCTCTCCGATATATCGCCCAACGTACGCATCGCCTGGGGGTACGACAACCAGAACAAGAAATGGCTGAAGCATTCCTGCAAATCTCAAGATCCAGCATCAAATACCCTCTATTCTTTTGAAATGGGAAAAGGATACTGGATATATATGGATGCATCGGCTAACATCGACGTGAATGGATGGCTATCCCCGGTTCCAGGTCAGATGAACCTTTACGATGGATGGAACCTTGTCGGGTACCAGGGAAAAGATGGAGAAGATATATCCAAAGGGCTCAGCACCGTCTCCGATAAGTGGGTTATCACCTGGACATGGAATCAGGGACAATGGTACGCACAACACAAATCTGTTGCCGACCTGCCGTATCAACCGCTGAGCGCCTTCAATCAAAAAAAGGCATACTGGATCAAGATAAATAACGATCAGCCCTCTAACTGGAATCAGGATACCGTATCACCCGGTACGCCAACAGGTCTGAACACGAGGACGAGCGATGCCGGCCGGATTAACCTGTCATGGACTCTTCCTTTAGATAACGTCGAACTTACAGGATACAAAATTTACAGAGGTAGCGCATACATTGACTCTGTAACATCAAACTCCTTTTCAGACACGGGATTACATGCCAACACACGATACTGTTATACGGTAAAGGCCTATGATACTGCCTCAAATGAGTCGGGTTACAGTGATGAGGTATGCACCACAACATTGCCCGCTGATGCACCGACAATTTCTAACCTTCGTTACTCTCCGACATATACACTCGTGGGACAAGGTAACGGGACGATGACTGTGACCGGTGCCATCGATTTCACAGCCCCAAAATGGGATTTAACCGCATTAAGGCTTACCTCTTCGGGAGGGGTTGATCTAACGGTGCCAATCGCGGGATCTGCCGGGGCGAGAAGCGGAACAGGGAACGGCGCCTTCGTTTTCTCTACTCTGATTACCGGAACATACCCCTTTGAAATATGGGTGGTAGATAGTCAAGGCAATAGTTCCAATAAACTGTCAGGGGTCTTGAAGATAAAAGCTGCCGATGATACGGGAACGCAATGGACCAAAAGGGAATCGGGAACGCAATCGACATTGCATAGCGTGGCCTGGTCCGGTAAGCTCTTTGTGGCGGTAGGCGGGGACGGCACCATCCTTGCGTCACCTGACGGTATAAGCTGGGTTCAAAGGTCATCGGACACAAGCAATACGCTGCAAAGTGTAATATGGGCGGGAACACAGTTTGTTGCTGTGGGCCAAAACGGCACGATACTCACTTCACCGGATGGGCTAACATGGACAAAAAGGGAATCGGGGCTGTTACACAACCCCCTGTACGGCATAGCATGGTCAGGAAACCAATTTGTGGCAGTGGGCACGCAATTCGACCGTTACTACAACCTTATCATTACTTCACCGGATGGAATTACCTGGACGAATAGAACCATCGGGAATATTGATGTTCCCCTTTTTGCTATAACATGGTCTGGGACACAGTTTGTGGCAGTGGGCACGAATGAGTCATCACCGGCCAACGCTACTGTCCTGACATCACCGGACGGCATCCGCTGGATACAAAGGCTGATAAAATCGCCTTACAACACTCTAAACGGTGTTATATGGAACGGATCACAGTTTATCGCCTTCGGCCCCTGGGATAAGTTTTTTACATCAACGGACGGGGCTAACTGGACATCAATGCCAAACGATTCCTTCCGCTCTTTCACCGGTATGGCATGGTCAGGAGACTGCTTAGTCGCCATATCAGGATATGGCGACAGATACACATCAAACGACGGGATAACGTGGACCCGGCAGTATTCTGCAAATCTATACAGTTCTAATGGAATAGTATGGTCCGGCAGCAAATATGTCGCAGTAGGGGCTGCAGGCACCATCCTGACCTCCCCATAGCCTTCAGGAAAAACACAGGGTCGCAAACAACTTAGAAAAATATATCGTCGTAAAAAGTGCCCACCTGAATACCCCGGTAGATGCGGCAGAAGAAATCATTATACAAGCTGCTGAGCAGCAATTACTGCGGCTTACCATTTAATCGGCGGTGCTTCAGGCCCCTGCATAAGATACTTCAATTCCAATACCCTCTTTTCTGCAACGGTAGCTTTATAGTCAGCTACAACAATATTTCCATACGATCTTAAATCCTTGTTGAGTTCAATCGCAAGATCAAGACCTGTATCCCGGTATTGCAGCCATGCCTTTTGAGCCTCCTTCAGTTTCTGTTGTGCAGCCGGAGGAATAGATTTCATGGCTTTTCCGTAGACTTGATTCAATTCTTTGTCCGCTTTTTCATATCGTTCTTCATGACATGCAATAATCGAAAGGGTGTTATCGGCTTTGTTGCAATCTTGTGCCGATAGAGTAAATGCACAGCAAAGTATACATAAAAACATACCTGTAAAAACAACCTTGTTCATCCTGACCTCCCCGGGCAGACTCTATTCCGCATTTAGAAATGCGTAATAATAGCCGTCTTTATTCATTATTTCCACCGGTACATCATAGAGACCGCTGATATTCTTACTTGTCAGTGCAGTATCCTTAGCACCATCGTACACGAACCGGCCTTTTTTCATAAGGACGATCCTTGTTATCTCCGGGATGATGTCCTGAAGGCTCTGAGTGACAAGAATTACGCTTGTGCCTGATTCTGCGATTTTGCGTAAGGTCTTTCTGAATATGTGGAGAGCGTGGAGGTCAAGGCTGTTGGTCGGCTCATCGAGAATAAGCGCTCTGGGTTTATGGACAAGTGCTCTGGCAATTAGAAACCGCCGCGCTTCACCTGAAGACATCTCGGTCATCTTCATCTCTCTCAGGTGGGCAATTTCCAGAAATTCGAGAACCTCCAGGGCTTTTCTTTTCATCTTTGCAGTGATAACTTGATGCCACAATCCGATACTGCTGAAGAATCCGGACAACGCTATATCCATGCCGGAAATTTCCCGGGTGTGAACATGCATCAAGTCGTTGGTCACAATACCCAATCGATTGCGCAAATCAAAAACATCCCAGTCCTCCTGTCCCCAGATTTTAAAGGAAAATTGTTTACCTTCCGGGATGGGATAGTGCTCCCTGGTAATTGCTTTAATGAAGGTTGATTTGCCGGCTCCATTCGGCCCGAGGATTGCGACATTCTCACCCTCATCAATAGTTATCGAAACTGCATCAAGGATTTTTTTGTTATTCCCTTTGATAATAGTAACATTCTTGAATTGAAGTAGGTTAATTGTCATGATTGCCTGCCTTTATAATCTTTATACCCGAATCTCTTCACCACCTCTACCCTGCCCCCGCCATTCCGTATCACAGCGATATCGGGGAGGTTAATGCCGTTGAAGGTAGTGTTTTTAACTATACTGTATAGCGCCATGTCGGTAAAAACCAGCCTGTCTCCTCTCTTGAGGGGTTCATCGAAGGAATAATCGCCTATAATATCTCCCGCAAGACAGCTTGGCCCCGCGATCCTGTAAGTAAATTGCTTCTCATTCGGTTGAGCTGAATTCGTTATGTTCGGTCTGTAAGGCATAAGGAGCACATCGGGCATATGCGTTTCAGCAGACGCGTCTATTATGGCAATCTCCATTTCATTGTTTACAATGTCCAGAACGGACGAGACCAGCACCCCGGCATTCAGGACGCTCGCTTCACCGGGTTCGAGATACACCTGCACTCCGTACTTTTTCTTGAATGTGTTTACAAGCTTGATGAGACGCTCCAGATCGTAATCGTCACGCGTAATATGGTGGCCGCCTCCGAAATTGACCCATTTCAGTCCTTTAATGTATTTCCCGTAGAATTTTTCAAAAGATTTCAGAATCCTTTCAAGGACGTCTGAATTTTGCTCACACATCGCATGAAAGTGCAGCCCGCTGATCATGCCCTGATGCTTGGGAAATTCTTCTTTGAAGGCATTGTAGACGATCCCAAGCCTTGAATATGGCGCGCAGGGGTTGTACATCTCAGTTTCGATCTCGGCGTGGCCGGGATTGACCCTCAGACCTATCTCTACGCCGCTTTTCTGTGCCATTCTGCCGTACTTCTCAAGCTGGTAAAAAGAATTGAATATGATGGAGCCTGAATATTTCAGAATCTGTTTGATCTCGTTTTCCCTGTATGCAGCCCCAAAGACATGCACCTCTTTCCCGAATTCTTCATATCCGAGCCTGGCCTCATTCAAACCACTCGCACATGTGCCGTCCAGATACCTGCTCATCACAGGAAAGGTAGCAAATGATGCATAGGCTTTCAAGGCGTGTAGTATTTTGCAGCCTGTTCGGTTTTTTACATATTGCAGGATCCGCATATTTTCTTCGATAAGGGTTTCGTCTATGAGGTAAACAGGTGTTGATATACTACCTGCAGCGATTTCAAGAAAGCGCTTGCCTGCCGCGGCAAACATTTTCTCCTTGGCGTCCTTAATCGCCCGGACTGTCTCTTCAATCTTTTTGTCAGCGCCCATTAGTTATCACTCCAAAAACAAAACACGTGCTCATTCTCCGAAAAGTTGGGATTATGTTGCCCGAGAGGGCATTGCGTAGTGGAGCAAAGAAAAGTCTCTGAGGTGTAGTCGGGGTAGAGAGCCCCCTGGAGCGACTAAAAGGAGCGGTAGGGGGATGGGGGGACACTCCCGACGTTAAGCACCGAAGAGATACTTTTCTCACCGCGAAGCACCAGACCGAGCGGGTAATATAATCCCCCATAATTCGCCTATATAATGGCCGGCATAACAGTTTCACACCTTATCGGGAAGCGGTGCAGCTTCAACTACCTGCCAGGGAAGCCCGTACGTATTCAATGCCTCCATGAATCTGTCCGGATCAAGCTGCTCAATATTGTATACCCCTACCCCCTGCCAGACACCTGTGAGCACCATCATGGCACCAATCATGGCAGGAACACCCGTCGTATAGGCAATTGCCTGCGTTCCCGTCTCCCTGAATGCCTCTTCATGGTCGCACACATTGTAGATATACCGGGTAATGGTCTTGCCATCCTTTTTCCCCGTCATAATGTTTCCGATGACCGTTTTTCCTGTATATCCTGTTCCGAGGGAAGCCGGTTCGGGTAGGAGGGCCTTGAGAAACTTGATCGGAACGATCTTCTGCCCCTCGTAGTCGACCTCATCAATGCGCGTCATACCCACGTTCTGGAGTACCCTCAGGTGGGTAAGGTAGTTTTCAGAGAATGTCATCCAGAACCTGGCCCGCTTCAGTCCTTTTATATTCTGGACCAGCGACTCCAGCTCTTCGTGGTAGAGAAGATAGCTCTCCTTCAATCCTGCTATCGGGTAATCAAAGCTGAAGTGGACACTGCCTTCTTCAATAATGGCAGGTGTTTCAATCCATCCACCCTCTTCCCAGTGTCTTACCAACTGTGTTACTTCCCGGATATTAATTTCGGGGTTGAAGTTTGTGGCAAAGACATAACCGTGGGACCCGGCATTGCAGTCCAGTATGTCCAGATAATTGATCTCGTCGAAGAGATGCTTCTGCGCGTAGGCGGTAAAGATATTGGTAACACCGGGGTCGAATCCTGAGCCGAGAACGGCCATGATCCCCTTCTGCTTGAATCTCTCCTGATATGCCCATTGCCAGCTATACTCGAAATGGGCCTCATCAAGGGGCTCGTAATTGGCCGTATCGATGTAGTGTACCCCTGCTTCCAGACAGGCATCCATAATATGCAGGTCCTGGTAGGGAAGCGCGAGATTGAGAACAACATCCGGTTCATATTTCCTGATGAGGGCGGTCAGTTCAGGCACATTGTCGGCATCCACTTGCGCTATCTGAATGTCCCTGCCGTATCTCTCTTTAATATCCTTTCTGATCGCCTCGCACTTGGAGAGTGTCCTGCTTGCAAGCATAATTTCTTTGAAGACTTCAGTAACCTGCGCACACTTGTGCACCGCAACAGCGGCAACACCTCCAGCCCCGATTATCATTATTCTTCCACGATTTTTTATATTAGTCATTGTCGGTCTCCTGCATATCAAATTTCTTTTGCTTCATTTTATCCCGAATTTATCATTAGAATCATAATTGATGTTTAGAGGTTTAGAAGTTTAGAAGGATAGCTAATCATCCAAACATCCAACCTTCCAATCATCTGAACTCCTTACCTCTTTAATCCTTAATCCCAATATTCCTCGCCTCTCGACGGTTTGCTCCGGGGGCGGTTTAATTGCGAGGGCAGTCCACGAGCAACTACCCCGACACCTTCCTGACGACATATTTGGGATTATATTATTTTTTTGGTTTGTTCGCATCAATATAACTTAAGAGTGTATAAATTAATTTAGCTGCAAGAAAGTCAGGGGCTTTAGAATCTGATGGACATAGTTCAACAACATCAAACCCAACGATTTGTTTTGACTTCGAGACAGCATAGAGGAGCTTCATAACCTGATACCATCTCAAACCGCCCGGCTCTGGAGTCCCTGTTGACGGCATGATACCGGGATCAAAGACATCAAGATCAATTGTAATATACACATTATCGGTCAGCAGGGAAACTGCCTTGTCTATCCATTTGTCAGAATCGTGTATTGCATGCGCAAAAAACATCTTTTTATTGTCAACACCCGGACGCTCCGAGGCATCCATGCTGCGCACTCCAACAGAAATAATGTTTTGAGTGAATTCCCGGGCGCGCGCGATAACACAGGCATGATTATAACGGCTCCTCTCATATGAGTCGCGGGAGTCAGCATGCGCATCAAGATGCAAAATACTGAGATCCTTATAGTGATTTGCATAGGACTTGATAACACCGATAGAAACTGAGTGTTCTCCCCCAAGGGTAACTACAAGCTTGTTATCTCCAAGATAACGTGTGACTGCCTCTTCGGCTTTTTTTATCAAAGCGGAGGCAGAGGCCGAACGGATCGGCCCAACAGTAAAAATTCCCTTTTTGTAGACCTCGCTGTCTGTCTCTATATCGTAAAATTCGAGATACGGGGATGCCTCAATTATCGCTGCAGGGCCTTTGTCGGACCCTTTAAGCCATGTGCTGGTTTTGTCAAAAGGAATCGGGAGTACGACCGCAAAGGCCCGGACATAATCAGTATCATCGTTGGGCAACCCGCAGAAAGTAAAGGGATACTTCGGCATTTCAGTCTATAATGAATACTGCTGACGCCAATACTGTGGTCCAGAGACCGTCTTTATTCCCCTCTGCAGACTGGCAGATATTTTTGGTTTTGAATATGTGACCGCTGGCCGTGTAAGACTGCTTACGTTCATCCCATGCCTGGTTTGGGTCAAAAGGGATGTCGAGTGTAGTTGCAAGCATTGTAGCTGCAAGGTCTTCAGCATATTCACCGGAGACAATGGCCTTTTCACCGAACGCATGGTGCTCGGAGAGATAACCATACTGGGAGTAATCCGTAGGCCTGGCAAACCCGATCGCTGCGGAAATAAGACGGTTCGGTTCATTTGTCTCGTTTCTGGACATTACACAATAAGTAATCTGACCGGGAATGAGAAGCTTTTCACCGGCAGCCCTTGAAAGTATCTTGCACTCAGGCGGGAATATACTCGACACATACACAAGATTACATTTCTCAATACCCGCATTTCTTAGTGCAACCTCGAAGGATGACAGCTTGTCCTTATGGACACCTACCCCTTTCGTAAAAAAAACTTTTCTCGGGGTCATTTTTATAAGTTCCCTTCGCATGCTAATCCCACAGGACCACACCGGCAAATACAGCACCAATGCTGCCGATTTTATATGTAGCCGAAATATACATTATTTCCTTTATTTCCCGTTTCCTCATTTCCATACCCTTTTCCACCATCTTCCTGACCTGCTTCACTACAACATGCTCTTCTTCCCTTGCTGAATACTCCATGATTAAACCCGCGCAATTTACATCCTTTGGTATGCCTATTGCCACAGCGGCAGATATAATTTCACCGGGAACGTCGCTATAAAGTGATGCATAGGCTACCGGCACAAGCGCTCCTTGCGGCATCGGAACCGGGGGTGGTTTAACCTCTTCACAGCCTGGCGGAAGAATGCTGCTCATTCTCACCAGGTTGGTGTCTCCAACACCCGAAGCCATAAGAGCGCCATCAAATGCATTTAATAGAGAGAAGCCCTCAGACGAACCGCTGACAAGAAAAAACTTCGTGGGTGTTTTGATAATCACTTTAACAACCTCCCAAACTCTTTAATTCCCCGCAAGTTTGCGGGCTGCTTCTTGCTATATCCCTTTACCGATGCTTTCAATTTATCGCCCTCCCCCCGCTCTTTGTTCACTTAGGAGGCACTAAAAATTTGGAGGCGAAGATACCCATAAAACACATGCTTTGTTATTTCGCCCGTTTGCAATATAATGCTTCTTCGATGCTTTAAAATAAAAACATTCACCCTTTTTCAGTTTGTAGGGTTTCCCGCCGAGAACAAGCTCGATCCCGCCATAAAGGACAAAACCAAATTCCTCTCCTTCGTGAGGCTCATCCTCAGATGTTTTTTCACCTACATCCAGTTCGAGAAGCGCAGGGTCCATCTGTCTGTTCTGGGCTGCAGGAACAAGAATCTGGAATATCTTCACCTCTTCATGTTCCATGTCAACCCTGTCTTTCAGCTTAAAAACAATCTTCTCATCAAATGCACCATCAAAAAACGTTGAAGGTTTTTCATCGAGGGCATCAAGTATTCCAATAAGACTCTCGACAGATAATGATGTAAGATTCCGCTCTACCTGGGAAATAAATCCCTTTGTAAGGCCAGCCCTTATGGCAAGCTCTTCCTGTGTCAGGGTTTTGGCCTGCCTCAGCATCTTTATCCGTTCACCTATGCTTGATCCGTCAATTTTCATCATAACAATATAAGCTACTTAAAAGTTTATATTATTAAACAAAATAATATAAATATTTGTCAAGTAAATTTTTATTTAACTTTTAGGCTTAGTATGCTAAACTCGTTCAATTAGGATATATATGCTTGGAAAACAATCACTTATAGAGTTTTTTGGGTACTTTAATATAGACACTATTTTCCATTTACCGGGTATTCACACACTTCCATTTAATGAAACCCTTTTAAAATCAAATATTAACAGTTTTGTAGGAAGGCATGAAAATAATATCACTATCATGGCAGATGGGTATGCGCGAACTTCCGGCAAAATAGGTGTAATTGTTGTTACGCCGGGGCCGGGTCTCGGAAATGCAGTTTCCGGCTGTATGGAAGCATACAGCAACGATATACCGCTTCTTATTATCCATGTGGATACCGGAAGAGAAGATATCGGAAAAGGAATACTTCATGAACTTGCTGAGCCGGAGACAATGTTTACCCATTTTACCAAGAAGACATATGCCATATCAAAAACGAATGAAATGATGCCTGCGCTAAATGACGCGTATCAAACCGCTGTTTCGGGACGAAAAGGTCCTGTTCTCGTTTCGGTGCCTTATACCTTTTTCGAGAAAGAAATACCGGAAGAAGCTTGGAGCGGAGAGCGTGGAGCGGAGAGCGTGGAGCGGAAAAACATAAGCAATGATCTGAGCGCGCTCGAAGAGATACTGCACGGCAAGAAAAGGCCTGTAATTATAGGCGGAAAATCACTTATGTTTGAAGAGGCACGGCCAATTATTGACGACATATGCATGGAATTATCGATACCATTCCTTACAACTACAGGAGGAAAAGGGATAGTAAACGAAAACAGCACATACAGCTTTGGTAATATTATGCAGAAAAACATCGCTAAAGAGATACTTTCATCGTCTGATATCGTTATAGCGATCGGGACACGGCTGCGTGATGTTGATGCAAAACGCAGGGGTATCATGGTTAAAGAACTTGTCCATATTGATATTGATGATAAGTGGATTGGCAGGAATTATCCGACAAAGTTAGCAATAACGGGGGATATAAAACAAATACTGGTAAACCTCGGTCAGACCCTAAAAGGAAGGAAGTTCGACTGGGACATCGGAGCGCTTAAAAATGCGCACACAAAGGGGTTGGAACAGCTGAAAAAGTTGTCTCCCGGGTTCCCTCTGATAAATCTCATAAGGGGGGCAATCCCTGAAGATACCGTTACAGTATGTGATTTAAATCTCCCCTCTTATTTTGCGGAGTATTATTTTCCCGTGTACCATCAAAACACATTCATTATGCCCAGGGGAATATCTCCTATTTTTTATTCACTCCCGGCAGCGATCGGTGCAAAAATTGGAAGAACGGACAGACCTTGCCTCGCTCTTTGCGGGGATGGCGGTGTTCTCCCGGCAATAGGGGAACTCGCCACGATGGTAAAATACAATATTCCTGTTGTAATATTTGTTCATAACAACAACAGTTTTGGTATTCTTGAAGACGTAATGAACAATAATTACGGTATCAAAAACTCCATGACGCTCAATAACCCCGATTTTGGCAAGATAGCCGGCGCATTCGGCATAAAGTCGAAGAAGACCAAAACCTTAGAGGGGCTGAAAAAGATATTTCTCCGTGACGTAACGTGGGATAAACCGTTTTTAATTGAGTTCGGCTGTCCCGTTCTACCGCCTCCGTGGAGAGTGTGATTCAATGTTCAGCGTTGAGTTCTGAGTTTTGTTCATTAGATATGGCCGGAACACTGTTTTGCTCACTGCTCCCTGCGCTTCCTTACCCTTGCAACGGTTCGCATCCGTTCGGCCTTCTAACTTGCCGCTGGGCTTCGAACAAATCAGGCCGGCCCAAACGCGGCACTGGCCGCGAGCACACTTCTGCTTACCGGCAGGGTTCCCAAGGCATGCTCGAAGTCGCGACTCGCATAACGGTTTCCGGCGACGAAGGAGCTGCAAAGTTCTTCCTACCTTTATCTAAAGAGTTAACCAAGAAGAAAGCTTTAGAAGTGAAATCGTTCGAGACATCGTAGAATAAGGCTTCGCAGAGATTTGAGCAGTTGCTGACACTGTGTCAACGATTTCCTTGGATAGGTCACTCCCTTTTGCCATTACACCCATTGCGAGCGACCTCCGGAAAGTGTGGCGATCTCGAAGGATGGGATTTCCTGCGTCAATATTGACTTTACAGATACTTTGGCGATTGCTCTAACGTTTAGAGCAATTTCATTGAATAGGTCTTCGGACCTCCAGCTATAGCATCTGCCTGTTTGGTCCAACCCCAATCACTCACACTCACTAGCGCCTGCATCAGCTGCGGCCGATGAACCGATGACACATGGAGCGCCGCATTACCTGCCAGGCCAACCCCGTCTTTTTGTCCACTATCTACGATGTCCCCTTTTTGCCTTCTTTGTCACCCAACAGCTTGTCAGTAAGCACAGAGAAGCCCTGCTGGCGCTGTTGCTCTGAAATATTTGGGGCTGTCTCGATGTCAACCTGAAGTCGCTCTGTTGGCTGCTCTACGAGGAATCGCATCAATTTAGGGATCATGTCCTTGCGGGACTTGCCGGCAATCTCCTTTATTCCGATGACTTGCGCGAAGTGACGGATGTCCTGAGACTCCGGCAATACCTTCTTATCCTTCAGTTTAGTGTAGAAATCAGCCAAGAGGCGGTGCTTCTCTTCATCTACCTGCCTAATCCGCTCCAGCATGCTCATGACGCTTTGTTTAGCTTTGCGATCACGTTCTGCCGGTTGCCGGCGAGGTTGATGTTCAGGTGTCTCGTCCGTACCGTTTGAAACTTTGGACAAGGCAGTCTGAACCCTATCAGCACCAAAGTATTGGACAAGCAGCCCGACCTCTTCTTCGAGGAAGGACAATCGTGATTTTCGGCTCATAGACCAATCCTATCAATAAACTCTGCGGCAAAAGATGCGAATTCGTCCTTTACTTTCTCGTGCGTGCCTTTGGCGCTGTTAATTGGCATTCCGTCTCTCGCGGCACGGAAATATGAATCGGAGTGAGGAATGTCGTTTTCGAATATGTACCACCCATATTCTGTGGCCTTTTCTTTTACATTCTTACGTGCAAGTTTGTGCTCGCGCTTTTCATTGCCACGAACAAAATCGTTGAAAACGAGGCCGCAAACTTCGATTACCTTATCTTCGTGACGCATTTTAAATGCCTCAATGCTGCGATTCAGCAATGGAAATCCGATTGATGCAAGAAACTCAGCTCGAATCGGCACAAGTATATATCGACTACAGTGATACGCCGCGTCTGTCAGTATGGAATCGGTGGGGGAACAATCGATTACGATTAAGTCGTACTCTTCCTCTACCTTGGCCACGAAGCGAGGCAGCAAAGTGTCCTTGTCGTGCGGATTCCGAAGAGTCCAGGACAGCTCAAGGCGCGAGGGAACAATATGGAGGAGGCTTCCATCATTATAACTAACGCGAGGGAATATGACTTTTAGCGGATCAAGCTTCTTTGGACTTCCGCTTGCCGAGCCGGTGGGCGTGAACTGCTCAAATATATCGGCGACTGTAAGGCCCCCATTATCGAGATATTCTACCCAGGTTCTTGGCGACATGATCGATTGACTGGCGTTGGCCTGTGGATCGAGATCGATCAGCAATACCCTCTTGTTTAATTGCATAACGGCATGCCAGGTGATTTGGGACGCTAGGGTCGTTTTGCCGACCCCGCCCTTCATGTTGATAAGCGAAACGCAGATGGCCATGTGTTCCTCCTCGTTTTGTGGTTGGAACTGCTCACTGAACAGAAAACGTCGAACAGTTCATACGCCAATATAACCATTTTGAATACTACACCCGTGATGAAGCAATAACAAGACTTTTTTCGAGCATAATCATCGCTTTAATGAATCCTAAAATGGGTTTTGCTGATATTAAATGGTAAAAGACAATTGCTTTTTGTCTTATTCACGGTACCACTTAAAGCGTTCCAAAAACAAAGACCCTATCGATATGCAGATAAGGTCTCATTAACATTATAGGAGATTGCCTATTGTATCCAGTCTGCTGCCTCTTTCATCTTTATCCAATATGCCAGTCCCTTTCCGGAAGGGGGGGATGGAAGGGGAAGGCTCATTTCACTGTGTTTTGCAGACCATGTACCGCTGTTCCAGTTCCAAATGATAATCCACTTACCGGAGATAGAGGTACTATTTAAAGAGTAAGCAAGATTCGCGTCAGTGTTATACCCTATGAGGTTCCAGCCGGAATAGAGAGTAACTGTAGTTGTTGGTGCTGTCCAGCCTGCCATGGTGATGATATCCGACGCATTCATATAAATCCAGTAACCTTTACCCGAAACCATGGTAGTGAGTGTTGAGGTCACCCCTGGTTTGTATTTGAGCCAGTTTTTCTCTGCATTGTCATATCCCCAGACAACACGAACATTTGGAGAAATATCTTTTAAAACCTCCTCAATCGCTGTATTTTCCGGTTGTTTCTGGAGGGAAATAAAATTCCAGCCTCTTACGAGATCGAGGGTAAAGAGCGATGGGTTGTAGGAGATGGTCTTTTTTGTTTCTGTGGTATTGCCTGCCTTGTCGGTTGCGGTAATAAGAATCTGATTGTCCCCTTCCATGAGGTTGCTTATGCTCACCTTCCATGTGGTTGTGGTAGGGTATTCTACCGAACCGGTCACAGCAGAAGGACAACTTG
>CAYMTB010000042.1:0-19014 GCA_964393225.1 uncultured Syntrophorhabdaceae bacterium | reverse complement strand
TGGAACTATTTCTTGGAGCTTGGTGGTGGTCCTTTCATGCCATCAATTGCTCTCATAAGGTCCGCTGCTTCTCTTGAATTTATGCCATATTTTGCAATTGCCTTCTCGAAATGGCTTCTCGCTACATCAAGCCTGCCTGTTTCCAGATAAAACCTGCCGAGATATTCATGTCCCCTCGCCTCCTGACCATTTCTTCCAAGAAGCATCCCGTACCGGTAATAGATTTCAGGGTATGCATTCCCATATTGCAGTATCTGACCGAAAATATTTATTGCCATCTCTCTGTCACCGGCACCCTCGTATGCCTTTGCAAGGTAATACCTGGATGTAGGATATGCTTCATACTTAAGCACTGCTTCTGCTTCTTTGAATCTGTGGGCATCCACCAGCATTTCACCGAGAAACATATTTTTATACGGTGATTTCATTTCTACTATTAAATCTACCGATTTATCGGCATCACCCTTTGCTGCATACATAAGTGAGGCACCGTAAATATTTACAGGATCGGTTTTGTCCTTAACATACTTGTTTATCCATATATCTTCAGAACTGGCCCGCGCATCTTTGTGGAGGATTTTTGCACGTGCTACCAGATAGGGGTAAAAAGCCGTATCAATATCTATCTTTTTTCGTTGCCATGTGTTTTCGAGTTTTATAATTCTTTCCTCATGATAAGGGTGAGTCAAAAGATACTGAGGCAAGACTTTATCACCGCCCCCAGACCTCAGTCTCCGCAAAAAATCCGCTGTGCCAAGGCCGCCATATCCAGTACTGTCAGCTATGACGGAGCCTACCCTATCGGCCTCTTCTTCGTCATCGCGTGAATATTTAAGGGAAAGAGCCTGTGAAGACCCCATTCCCATGGTGAGTATTGCACCTTTTGCCTTCGAATCAGGGATAAGTATCGCTGCAAGCAAAGATGCAACCGATGCGATATTAATATACTTCTCTTTTTCAACCCTTTTTGCTATATGACGCTTCGATACGTGGGCAAATTCGTGCGCTAATACTCCTGCAAGCTCCTCCTCCTTCTCACACATCCCGATGAGACCCATAGTGATAAATACGTAGCCTCCGATTGTTGCAAAGGCATCTGCTGTTTGGGAATCGATGATTGTCAATGTTATAGGAAAAGCTGACGCTGTGTTGCTTTCAAGCCTGTCCTTTATTGTCTTCACATAAACGGAGATATATGGATCATTATTGATAGGTACAGATCTTGCGATCTCAAGGAATACCTCTTTCCCGTATTTTTTTTCCTCTTCGAGGGTTAACCCGAACAGTGTAAAGGGGGATGAGAGCAGGAGCAGGATTAATACGAGAGATTTAAACTTCATTGGGCTGCTTAGACTTTGGTTTTATTTTTATTTGTTGACTTTGACTTTTTTGCCTTTTTTTTCGAAACCGGTTTTTTCTCTTTATTCTCTTTGTATGAAGTAAGCTTGACAGGGCATGATTTTGCTAACCTTATTTCCCTGTCGGAGGGGAGCTGCTCATAGAGGTTTTTTAAAATATTAACAGCATCACCCCATAAATTATTGCTGCCGAGGAGAGCAAGGATATATACCTTTTCATCTTTTTCGAAAGCCCCCACATAGCAATGCCTTGACATCCTTGTGAAACCTGTTTTCCCGGCAATGGCAGGTTCAAAACAGAACAAAAACCTGTTGTGGTTTTTGTACCGCACATTCCTGGTCCCTTCCTGAAATAAGAAGTATTTTGCTGCAGCAATCTCCCTAAATCTCTCACTTGACAATGCGTATCTAAGTATTAGGGCAAGGTCATAAGCGGTTGTATAATGGTTATCGGCAGAGAGGCCTGAGGCATTCCTGAAGTGTGTGTTGTATGCACCTATCTCCTGGGCCTTTTTGTTCATCATGCCTGCAAAACCGGTTTCGTCCCCTCCCATATGGACGGCAAGTACATAAGCGGCATCGTTTGCAGACTGCACCATTGTACCTTTTATCAGGTCAATAGCTTTATACTCCCCGCCCGGCGAAAGACTCAATCTTGAAGCCGGTATAGAAAGCACATTGGCATCTGCTTTTACTATCTCATTACCGTTCAGTTTTTCCAGTGCCACTATTGTTGTCATAACCTTTGTTGTGCTTGCAGGCGCAAGTCTTTTGTTATAATCCCTCCCTGAGATGACCTGAAACGAGTCTTTTTCTACAAGTATATAAGAAGAGGCCGTTATCGTATCATTTGCCGCTGCACAGAGGGGGAGGAGTAACAAAACAATAGCAAGGAAGCGGATCATTGCTTCTTTATATAACATGTAATCACCTTTGACAACAAAATTAAATCTGATGAACTCGAAAAAAGCCTCAAACACGTCACTATGATTCTTTTTAATATTGACACATCTTCTTCTTCCTGTTAGCTTTTTACAATCAAACCTTTGTAATAACAGGGGCAAGGTCTAAAAATCAGAAGGGGGCTATATGCAGTCAGAAGGAAGAGTAGCAAGAATAACAGAGGTCGTGTCAGGCTCTCCCGTAAGCTTTGAAGATGCAATAACGGTAGGATTCAAGCGTGCCTCTAAAACATTACGTGGTATAACCGGCCTGAAGGTCAAGGACTACCGCTGCAAAGTCGAAAACGGCAAGATCGTAGAATACAGGGTTACCCTTGAAGTAATTTTTGTACTGGAGAGTTAATACGCAATCCTCCTTTTTCGGGGCATCCCCTCATATGCCAGACCAATAAGCAAAAATAGTATTTATATTTCATCCTTGCCCTCCCGGTAATGAGGAGAAAAGGCAGCGCACTGTATATAATTAGTATCGGGAAGCATTTTAGAAACCTTATAAAACTGAAGATGTAATAGTATAAAGAAGTGTGATGTTTTTTAATAAATTTGTGAAGGGATATATTGTATTCAATCCTCCCTTCGATCCAGGATTTCCCCACTGTCTTTCCCTGAAGATGTATCACCCTCGCACCGGGAAAGAAAATAATCCTTTGACCCTCCCCTCTGATCCTCAGGCATAAGTCTGTCTCCTCAAGAAAAAAGAAGAATCGCTCGTCAAATCCGCCGGCCAACTCAATGGCCTTTCTGCTTGCCATTATTGCCGCGCCGATAAGCGAGTCCACTTCAATCGGGGCGGAATATGCCCTGTTCCGGCGCGCATATCTGGAGGGAAACATAAGTTCCAGGATAGATTTCGGTATTACCTCGAGAAGCAGGGTAGGCCTGTACGCAAAAGAACGTTGCGGTTTCATGTCAGGGTACACGAGCTGGGGGCCGCAAATACCCGCATCTCTATGCTCATCCATAAATTTCAGCATCTTCAGCATTTCGCCCTCTATCATGAGGGTATCGGAATTCAAGAAAAGGATATATTCGCCCGTTGAACGTGCGATGCCCAGATTGGCTGACACTGAAAAACCCCTGTTTTCCACATTTCTTATGAAAGCTGCATTGGAAAATTCGCTTTTCGCCATCTCGCCTGTTCCATCGGTCGATGCATTATCAATAATGATTATTTCTTTGAGGTAAGGCTGGAGCAAACCGTCATGCATGATGGAACTTAAAAGTGCCCGCAGTAGCTCCTTTGTGTTCATGGTAATAATTACAATAGAGATTACGCCTGGTGCCGGATGCCGGGTGCCGGATGCACCAGTTACCGGTTCGGTTTCATTCATCTATTTGTTTTTGCCTCTTGTCAGGCCTTTTCATTGCGCATACGAGCAGGCACATGCCGCACCGTGTGCAAAGCCCTTCATCGATAGTAACCTTCCGTTTTTCATCATTAAAGATGAGGGCAGGACAATCAAAAAGTTTGATGCACCTCTTGCACCCTACGCAGTCCTGCTCGATATTTATCGTATAAGTCAGGGCCTCATGTTTCCCCTTTACAGAAAGGAGACACTCTCTTCTCGCAATAATCACAGCAGGTTTACGTGCGGAATGATTGTCTGACGTAAGGTAGGCATGCGCCTCCCTGAGCGTTTCTATCATCAGGGACATGTTGTAGGGGTCTATGATTTTCAGGAAATCAACGCCGAAACCTTTAACTATATCCTCTATTTTAATCGAATGTGTTTTTGTGCCATCCGCTGTTATTCCTGTCTGCGGTGTCGGCTGCATACCCGTCATGGCAGTAGTGCTGTTGTCCATAATCACAAAAATGAATCTCTTTCGCGTTTTTACTGCATCATAGAGAGGTTCCATGCCAGCGTGAAAAAATGTGGAATCGCCGATCGATGCAATGATGGGGGTGAAGGTTTCATCCTGATTGCAGGCATTATAGAAACCTGAGGCAAGGTTCACCCCCCCGCCCATATCAATGCAGGTATCAACGGCCCCCATGGAAATACCAAGCGTGTAACACCCTATGTCACCAGGAAAAATTGCCTCAGGAAATGCATACCGCATGGCAAAGAACGATGCCCTGTGGGAACAGCCGGCGCAAAGCCTTGGCGGTCTTGGCGGAAACGTAATTTCATTCAACGCTTCTTCTATGGAATGGTCAGGGGAAAATGTTCTCCCTTCCATCCCCGTTTCCTCAACAATCTGCTCAATGATGCCCCTTATGATGTCATATGTAAGTTCTCCGGCATTCGGGACATAACCGTTTCTCCTCCCGAAGACCTTATTCCCTCTGTGAATCATCGCTTCCAATACACTGTCAGTTTCTTCGAGTACCAGAACTCTGTCAATATTGTCCACAAAATCATACATCTCAGGGTCAACAGGGTTGACCTTAATGACCTTGTATACGGGTATCAGCCGGGTCAAATTGAGTTCAAAGATAACATCCGTGGCAATGGAAAAACTCATACCGGAGGCCACGATACCAAATTTAGCGTTCAGCGGATAGCGGATAGCGGATAGGGAATTCGACTGCTGGGTGATAGACGAAGAGTGATTGAGTGATTGAGTGATTGAGTGATTGGGGCGCTCTACGCTATCTTTTCCCTCTACGCTCCACGCTCTATGCTCTATGCTATCTGCCCCGCTGATTCCTTCATCCAATGCCACTTTTCGTGTGCCTATCGGATACAGGGTAATATTTTCTCTCGCATGGCTTACCCTGTGGGTAGATCTTACGATTACGGGAACCTTATGTTCATAAGAATATTCCATCGCATAACAGGCAGCATCACCCGCTTCCTTCGGAGAAGAAGGATCAAACACGGGGATGTTTAGCAACGCGGCAATAAGTCTTGTATCCTGCTCGGTCTGGGAAGATTGAGGTCCAGGGTCATCACAGCAGATAATAACGAACCCGCCTTTAATCTTTTTCCGCCTTGCGCCAAGCAAGGACGGGAATGCCACATTTAAACCGACCTGCTTCATCATGCACGCAGCCTTTTTTCCGATTAACGCTGCCCCGAAGGCGACTTCAAAGGCGCACCGCTCATTCGTTGACCATTCGGCATGAATATGCCCTTTTTCCCTTTTATTGAATTCAATGATGCCCGGGATGATCTCGGAGCTCGGTGTACCGGGATACGCTGCTGCCAGTTCCAGCCCCGCTTCTACGAGGCCTCTTGCAATACTGTAATTTCCGATCATTACTTCCATGTTTACATCCTTCACGCTATAACCTCCGGGACTGCCTGTTCATTTTTCTCCGTATCGATACCCCGCATCAAATATCTCAAGGTTTTTCTCAACAAATTTTCCTTTTGTCTTATCTTTTATTGTTTCCTCAATAGCTCCATATATATAGGGTCCCTGTTTAAAATATGAAAAAAAACCCAGAACGGCCATGTTAGAGGCCTGCATTGACCCCTTCCGGCTCGCGATATCGTCCGCGTCGACCAAGTGGCATTTGATATTCCTTTCTTTTAAAAGATTTTCTATTCCACCATGAAGAGACCCTTTGCGGGTGTTTATGATAGCCATGCCGCCCTTTTTTAAAAAAGCGAGATTTCGATAAAATTCACTCTCTTCGAAGGAGAGCAATATATCGGCGTTTTCCCTACCTATGAGCGGACCTTTGCAATCTCCTATTTTTACAAGTGAAATCACCGAACCGCCCCTCTGGCTCATCCCGTATTCATCTGAGGCCATGGCTTGAAAACCCGCTTTTATTGCAGCCTCTATAAGGATTGTTGAGGCAAGAAGGACCCCCCTTCCACCCACACCGGCACACACTATTTCCATTCTCATATAATTCCTCTGTAAAATAGAACAGTTAAATCTTCCCTGTCCTTAAAGTTTTCTATCTCTGAAACATTATTGATATGGTGGTAATTATGAAAACCAAATCCGTCGAGAATGTGTCTGATCTCCTCTTCTCTCTCATTTGTTAAAACTAGAAGCACATACGCCGAATTATTGTAAAGGGTATTAACGAATGCCGGCATGCCTGAATGGAAAAAGTGGTCCTCGAATGTTACGGCAAGTATCTTTCTGCCCGGCTCCAGTTTTTTTATACCGTGTGCCATGTTTATCGAAGATGCAGCGCCAAGTTTATCTCTAACTACTTCAAAGCCGTACATCGTCTCTTCAGGCTTTGGTCTTTTAGGCGTATCCCTTATATGTTCCGCTCTGACCTTTGCCGTGTCCGGGATTTGCAGCTCAATAACCGGATATTCCCCTTCAATCACATAGAACTCTTCGACCCCGTCAATAAATGTATTCACAAGGTTTACAGGCAACGGATAAACGGTAGAGAGGTAAAGCACATTTGTATCTTCTGAGTAGAACTCCAGAAATTCCCGTTTACTGGTAATAATTCCCGTGCTGCTGCCATGGATGGTCTTCGTGTTGCCTTCATACTGCTCAAACTCTTCTCTTATTTTTTCCGTCTTTTCATTGAGGAGCTTGTGCAGCTGAAGCCTGAACTTCGGTGTCGCAGCCCAGCGGGCATGGTCCTTCTCGAAACAGAAAGAACTCAGTTTTGAGTGATTGAGCGATTGAGCGATAGATGAAGAGTGATTGAGTGATTGAGTGATTGAGTGATTGGGGCGCTCTCCACGCTCCACGCTGTGAACCGTGAACCGTGAACCGTGAACCGTTGTTGCCTCCTGTTGTGAACCGTGAACCGTGAACTGTGAACTGTGAACTGTTGTTGCTTGTACAATCACCGGTATCTGATATTTTTCCGATATGGAGTACGCGTATTGAATGGTTCTGCTCAGTAAATCAGGATGCTCAGATACAATAACGGGAAGTTTTGAAAACGGCCCCAACGGGGTAATCTCCTCCTCCGTATCTTTCATGCATAGCACAACAAACCCCCCAATTACACCGGTATATGCAGAACTCATGAGAGGATCAAGGGCTTCGTAAAGCTCTTCTGTTGAAAAGATACAGGCCGTCTTTTTTGACGAAATGCTGCCGGCCAGTGCAAGTTCGTAGGCAACCTTTTCGTTTATTGATACTTCATAATGGAATGTCCTGTGAGCTTTCTTAAACATCCCGAGCGCATTTCCAATGGATCTGTCTGCCGTGTATATAAGCCTTACACCATTTTCGATCAGTATTTTACATACATTCTCATGCATAATTATTCTTCCTTATATATTTTAACTTAAAACTCAACACTTAAAACTCAACAATGTTTTTATGCCAGCTTCCTCAAAATCTCTATCCCTTTAAGCAGGTTTTCCTCGCTTGCCGCAAAGGAGATGCGCACATTCGATTTCTTTCTCGAAAAAACACTCCCCGGTATGATAAACAGATTATGTTTAAGAGCCTTTTCGACAAACTTATCTCCATTGCCGCCAGGCACCTCCGGGAATATAAAATATGCCCCGCCGGGTTTTACAACATGATATTTGTCCTTTAATCCCTCATATATGAGGTCTCTTTTCCTTTTATAATCTTTGATTAGCGAGTCTGTATTGTAGTCAAGCGCATAAAGTGCCGCCTTCTGTGCAAAGGAGTTGATGCTGCTGAACGCGTACTGCTGCATCGTTATCATACACTGTATGAGCTCTTTCGGCCCTGCTACATACCCTATCCTCCAGCCTGTCATGCCCCATGTCTTTGAAAAACCGCCGAACGTGATGGTCCTGTCGTAAAGCTGGCCGAGATAAGTCCGCTCCGTGCTGCTTTCATAAATAAATTTATCATAGATATCATCTGAAAATACAAGGAGATTCTTTTCCTTCGCCACCCTGACCACCATATCAAGTTCTTCCCTTGAATTCACCATACCGGTAGGGTTATTGGGGCTGTTAATTAATATTATCTTGGTTTTATCCGTTATAGCGCCCCTTAATGCCTCCTCCTTCAATGAAAAATCAGGATATGTATCCATAAAAACAGGTTTGCCGCCAAGAAGCGTCACCTGATATTCATAGAGCACAAAATACGGATCCGGGATGATAACCTCATCGCCGGGGTTCAGCGTCACCATAAGAGCAAGAAGCAAACCGCCCGTTACCCCCGCGGTAACGATAACATCATCACAGATTATTCCTTTTTTTTTGAGGTAGCGGAATATCTTCACCCTTAATTCAGGGATACCGCCTGAAGGGGTATATTTGTTGAATCCAGCATTGATCCATCTGATTCCCTCTTTTTTAATAGGATCAGGAATATCAAAATCGGGCTCACCGATACTCAGGTTGATGGGGTTCTTCACCTTGTTCGCAAGGTCGAATATCTTCCTTACCCCTGAAGGCCGCATATGCATTACCCTGTCCGATAGAAACATTTTCCCTCCTGTTATAAAACAGCTGTCGGTGTTCAGTCAGCTGTCAGCGATTAGTTTAATACAAATAAAATTATAAGGCCATAGGGTTTTGTGTCCCATGGCCTTATAAAACAAAAAAAAGCCACGGACGGCGTGAAACCGTCCGTGGCGGGTAATTTACGGTTTCACGCCTACAATGCCTGCCAGCGCCATATCCAGTTTATTTTATTCTTTACTGCTGTTCTGTTTATCATAATGTTCTTTTTTTAGCACAAACAGATTTTGGCTGTCAAGGGTTTTAACCGGCGAAATACAAAATATTGTTTCAGGACAGCCTGCGACTCAAATTGAATGTTGACTTTGAAAGCTTTTCTTATTATAAAAGTAGTAATGCCTGGGTGGCGGAATAGGTAGACGCAAGGGACTTAAAATCCCTCGGTCCTCGCGGCTGTACGAGTTCGATTCTCGTCCCGGGCATTTAATTTCAGTAAGTTACCGTCCAATGTGATATAAAGTCCCATGTGTAATTACCCTACTGTGCTAAAATTGTGATAATTGATTCCTGCATCCTCACTCCTTGCAGCATCCAGTGCTTTAATTCCTCTCCTTAAACTTTCCGTATAATGATGTGCATAACGCTGTGTTGTTGCGAATGATTTGTGTCCCATGAGCGTCTGTACTGTATAAGGGTCAACCCCTGACTGCGACAGCCTGGTTGCAAAGGTGTGACGAAGATCATGAAACCAGAACCCTTCTATCTTTGCTTTTGCCAATGCGTTTTCATAAGCAGTTCTTAATGTGTGGACAGACAATTTCTGCCCTGGCGGGTACAAAAAAACAAAATCCTGTTTTAATGATTGTATCTTTTCTCTTTGTTTATATTTAGCAAAAAGAACACCATATGCAACCTGGGATAAAGGTAACTCTCTGCGCTCACCAGTTTTCTGGCCAAAAATAGTTACAACTTTTTTAGTTAGATTTACATCCCTCCAGTTAAGCGAAAGTATCTCGTTTTTTCTGCAACCTGTTTCAACGGCAAAGGTGATTATTTCTGTTAGCCATTGAGGAGAAACAGCAAGAAGTGATTTCTCCTCCTCATAATTTAACCATCTGTCACGAGAAGGAGGTTCTTTCTCCATTTTTACCATTTTTACAGGATTTTCTCTTGCCCATTCCCACTCTTTGATTGCGAGGGTATATGCATGCTTCATAAGGGCTAACTCACGATTTACACTGCATGTTGATGCACCCTCTTTTCTCCTCATCGTTTTGTACTGATTGATCATTTTAGGCTTAACTTCAGTGACAACATGATCTTGAAAAAAAGGTAAGAGGTGCGCTAAAGACCTTTCGTCTCTATCCCATGATGCCTTATTGGGTTTTGAATGCTCGTCCATATACTTTTCCATCATTTCTTTAAAAGTTTCTTTAGACCCTGGCAACCTCTCAAGCCACTTTCCTTCATTAACTTCCGTCATAACCTTATGGTAAATCTTCTCTGCCAATTTGTTATCATCTGTTTCTGTTGAATGCCTTACCTGTTTGCCTTTATAGGTAAAGCTGATCCACCAAGTCTGACCTCTTTTAAATAATCCCATTTCTGACCTCCTTTCTGAGGCCCTTGACTGGATCTGATTTCCCTGAAATATTATAGCTCTTGATCTTTGCAGCGTCAATTACCTTTCTGACAATATTATCAATATCGGGGGCGCTCCTGGTCCTTCTTGTTCCGGCTTGGTGGGTTTGCGCCTTTACCCTTTTCGTCTCGATCCAGGCATCTATGTCCTGTTTGCCGAATCGCAATAACCGGCCTATCCTGAAATGAGGGATCTCGCCCGCCGCCGCCATCGCATACAACGTTTTAATTTTGATACTTAGGTAGGTGGAAACGTCTTTAATTGTCATATATATTTTAGTTTCTCTTACACATTCTTTCTCTTCCATTCTTGGTGCTCCCATCCGGGACCGGACAGGTAACATCCTCGATAACTCCCAGGAATAACCCCGAGAGTCCTTATAGCGTAATTAATTCAATAAAATCCTTGATCCCTATTTTTTTAATGTTTAATGTTGTGGTAGGGGAAGATACCCCCCTACCATTTAAAAAAATGTCCGACTCGACCTATTATTTATATCGGACATTTCGGTCATTTTTTTTTAAAAGACCTGGTCTATCAACCTGTCGGTTTCAACTGGAAATATAGCAACGGCATCTATTCCATAACGTTCGCACAATCTGCTGAACAGGTCTTGGTTCCAATAAATCCCACGCTGCTGTCCGCTTGTGTATTTCTCGAAACCGAGGCGAGCAGTAATTTTTCCGAGCTTCTGCGGCGTAATCTTTTCGTTCTCGGATTTGCTTACATTGACCTTCCGGAGAATGTCATCATGTAATATATGCCCCTTTTTAAGGGTGCACATGGATTCCTTGATTGCGTGGACCACTTGAGCGTCCAGGCCGTCGGCCCCAGAGAGTTTCCTCTTCTGCTCGACACCTGTAACAAAGGTGAGAAACCAGGATTCATCGGGGGAAACGATCTTTACAATCTGCCGAATAGGCCTTAGGATATCACCCAGACGTCCCAGGCAGGGTTTGTCTGCGTCCGGCAGATCCTTCTCCATCCAGCGGGCCCGGAACCCTAGCAACCTCTCTCTGAAAGGAAGACCATGGAGCGGTTTCACGTCATCTGTAAACTGTCGATGCGCTTCCGGCATGATGATCTGAATGGTCCTTGTCGCTAGGATGTCATTGACGGTCTCGTTGGTCGCAACCATTGTTGCCCCATAGATGTCATAATATACCGTATCATCAAAAGGGCCTTTGTCGGGGTAAAGCACGCGAGCTATCTGGGCACCTCTCTCGTAACGATTCAAAAGAACGTCGTCGACATTGTTGGTATCAATTTTCTGTTGTAAATCACTAACATCTATGAAGAGCGTGGCTCTTAAGTCTTTTGCCAGTCTGATGATGTGCGCTTCCCGTAATGTGATAATATGTACCCCACGATAGGCGGTATACGTCATTGCCTTTCCAGTCCTCGTCTTTCCCCTTTCCGGAATGGCGTAAAACCAAAGCGTTGGGGAATATTCAAATTTATCTATAAGGTAGGTGTGCATCACGTAGGCGGCGATAAAATAATAATGATTTTCATCGGGCATATCGCTTATGGTTTTAAAATAATTAATTAAATCGTTGAAAATGGCCGTGTCGCTATCGCTGACGAAGTGTTGCTGCACCGCTGATCCTTTCGGAAGTAACCAGCGCACTTTGTCCTTCGGTGGGGGTATTAATTTCTTTCCATTATCTTGATACTCATATTTGAGGATAAGGCTAATCCCATCTTTTACCAGAAAGGCTATTTTCCCCTGATCGTCCATGACAAGATCGACCAGTTGAGGGAAGTCGGCAGATTTAGTTATGTCTAAATCAGCTGCCGGTGCCTGCGTATCTTTAACTAAAGGCTTCCCAAAATTACAATTTGCTTTATCACAGGTTGTAATCCCACTATCCACCAGAGCTTTCAAATTGCTTCCTGCTCCGCATCCTACCTTATAATGCTCTGGGTCTTTCTGGAGCGTTTTATAAACCCCGTGTATATCATCTTCGGATTTTTTCTCGTCATCAGTTATGTGTTTCAGCTTTTCTATCGTACTTTCGACCGGCCAGCCTTCATGAAACCCAAAGGTTGATACCGTTAGTCGAACTGAATGGCGATGTCCAAGTTCAACGCTGGTCTTCGGATCAAGGAGATGGCCAATGCACGGCGGAATAAAACCAAGCGGTTTAGCTCCCGTGGGGGCACTTACCGGCGTGATATTTCGAGTGTAGTCCTTTACCAGTTGTATAAAATCTTTTTCATCATAAACACAACCTGAATCATGTATAATTTTTACTTCTCTGGGGTTGCTCTTATCCTTCCAGTTTAAGGTGCCAGGCACCCTTAGAAGTCTGCCCGCATCTTTAGCCTGCTGATCACCTTTGGCCATTGAAATAATAGCATTTTGTATTTTTGACCATTCGGAAGGTTCCATGTGCACTCTCTTAAATACAAAATAAATATGGTAGCCATGCGCTGAACAGATGATATACGATGGTTCCAGACCATACCCCTTTAATAAGGATTCTATAAAATTGTTTTTCAATTTCTCCGCTGCCCTTAGCTTCTCATCAGCGGAAAGCGTTTTATCCGGTGAGTCTATATCTATCCACAAACATTTTATCCAAAGGACATTCTTTCGATCAGACCTTTTTGAACCAAGGTCTTCTTTCCTTACTGCCGGTCCAAAATGAACTTCGTGACCGGACTGCGCCATTTCTGAAGCATACTTAACGGCAGCTTCAACTTCGTCATTACCAAAATATTTAGATGTTGTATAATCAATTACTATCTCAACGAAACCACCATCGAGGTGGTCAAAACCACTGATTTTTTCTAAAAAACTTTGAATATCTTTCATTTTTCTTCTCCTGTAGATATCGTTAACTTCCTCAGGAAAGAGTTGTAAAATGTATTTAATAAATTCGTAAAATATTGCTGTAATTAATTCTACCCTTCCTGCACAACCGAGTACTTCTTGCTGTTACTAGTTTTTGCCAGGCCTCACCTCCTTATAATAAATTGTCCGAATCGTCCGTAATCCCTCACATTGATTCGGACAATTCTGTCATTCCCCTTAGTCCAGGAATGAATAATCCTATGGAACCACATAGCTAGTGCTTTTTAACGAGCTTACTCATTTCCGACATCCGCTCAACGGATCTGATTCGGTGGTTCCATCTTCCAAATTTTCAAAGAGCATTTGCTAAATACCATTAATGCACAGGTGCTGGTATGAATATAGTACCAGCCCCTTTAGATGTCAATAATAAAATATAATATCAATGAGTTACATTAATGGTACAACGCAGGTTGCTATTGATAATAATTAATGGTATATTACTTGAAGGTTATTTAAAATGCTGTTAATATTATATTATCTCTAAATAGAGGATAAGATGAAAAAAATTTCTACAGAGCAAAAAAAATATTCTACAGGCCGCCGAAATGACCTAAAAGTACTGACGGAAGAGTTCCTCGATAAAGATTGGAAAGATATTCTTACGCTTATTGAAAATGATAAAGCACTTCTAAAGGATATAACTGAAAGAATTGAAAAAAACATTCTTCCATATCGTTATCACGGAGATGAAGTAGAGGCATCTGACATTTCTGACGATGATCGAGTACAGTTCCTTCGTGCTATACATACTCAGCTTAGTCAACTATGGAATAACTGTAAAACAGCGCTGTTTGATTACCTATATGGTGTAAGACTAAATTTTGAAACATATAGTGATATTAAAACACCAAAACCTAAGATACCTATGGGTAGTAAAAGTAATTTTAACACCATCATAATAAAGGCTAATTTTGATGCGGGTAAAATTAATTTGATCAGGAAAGATGTTGATCTGGTAAATAATTTTATTAAATTTCTGGAAGGAACCCCCGCTCATATATTTGCAAAATGTGAAAATTGCGGCAAGTTCATTGTTGTCACAAGATCGGATCGAAAATGTTGCTCTACCCTATGTGCTGCTAGTTTAATTCAAAAGAAAAAATGGGGGGCTGATCCCGATGCGTGCAAAGAAAAAGAAAGGGAACGTAATCAGCGAAGAAAAGAACAAAAGAGAAGTCAATAAAAACCTTAACCCTTATGCAAAAAATGTCCGAATTGACCGATTATTATTATATATATCAGACAATTCAGACATTTTTTACAGAGCATCGTCAATGCCGTGCCGTGTTGCTCCATGATGAAATTCTTATTGAAGCTCCTATTGAGGAAATAGATGCAGCCTCTCAAATACTGAAAGAGTCCATGATTGACGCAGGAACGGCATACTTAAAAAATGTGCCCGTAGTAGCGGAAGTGTCTGTCGCTGATAACTGGTACGAAAAATAGAATGGTCTATGGTTGCTGCTGGATACATTTTGAATAATAGCTGCCGGAAGCTTCCCAGGTTAACGTGGGCGAGAGATCTTTGGCAACGGTTATTATTGGTATGGAGAAGAAAAGGAACGGCTCCCAAGCGGTTCTATGATTGGTTTGGATCTATGAATACGGGATGAAAGGTGCGTTTTCTGAGAAAACGATTGTTCTAATGAGTGATAGTATTTGTAGTTTACTTACTAAATAAAATGGATTTTTGCATAGAGTAAAAGACTGCATCGCGGTAATCGATATCCTCTGAGGATTTAACCCTTTCACAAAAAATAGCCTGTTGGTATGTTTACACACATTGAAAGATATACGCCATTATTGAAAACAATATGGTTCAGTGAGTAAAAAACCCACACCAAAAACTGATTTTAAAAGTTCATAATATCAGATACTTACATGACATAAAAAGGTGAGCAAAAAACTAATGTTGTTTGCTCACAGGTCAAGCAACTCTTCCTGAAAGAGATCTTCTGTAACAATTATAGGAGCACATTCTTTTAATTCGTATTCGGCAATCATTATCGTGTTATTTCCTTGAAAAGAACCTTGATTTAAAGGACAATGAATATATGGGAGAGGAGCCAATATAAAGTACAAACGGAAGTTTTGTATGAGAAAAATAGTGTTGGGGCACACATCACATTTATATAGGAGGCATTACATGGAAGAAAAAGTTGCTGGTCTTATAACCACTGGATGCTACCGGATCGTCGATAAACTCGGTTCTTCGGTGAATATATGTTGGATACAAAAAAGGATAACCACAAAAGAAATATGGTGTGGTTTTATGCACAAAGTATTGTTAGCCATAATTGCATTGTCTATTTCATCTATCGCATCAGCGGCAGACACCCTTTGCTCTCCACAAGAAAAAATTGTTTTCTCGTGTAGCACCGGAAAGAAAATAGCATCAGTATGTGCTTCTGCTAACCTATCCCCGACCACAGGGTATATACAATATCGATTTGGAAAGAAGGGTTTGCCGGAACTGATCGTACCCGATACAACTGGTATCCATCCAAGTAAAATTACAAATGGCGGCACAATTACGTTTTCGGGCGGAGGTGGGGATTTTCTACGTTTTATAAAAGGACAGTATGGATATGTTGTATATGACACCGTATCTGGTAAAGCAGGGGATAAAGCTGGGGTCAACGTTGAAAAGAATGGCAAGGTTATTGCTGATTTAACATGCAAGGGGGAGGTTACGTCCGAAATAAGACCAGAACTTTTCCAAAAAGCCGGTATACCCGAGGGCGAATATTGAAAAAGCCATATTACTAAGGCGCTCCTGCTTGTCGGTTGTCAAAAAACCTTCCGCTGCGGCGATGCTTCGGGATAACTCCCTTGAACAGAAACTCAAAAGCTTCTTATCCCCGGAGATTCTGCTGATTGATGAAATCGGCTTTGACAAATTGGAACAGCATGACACAAGAAACGCCAGCCTCTTTCACAAAGTGATTGATGGCGCTATTGCAAGGGTTCAACAATTATCACAACGAACATAGACTTCGAAGAGCTCGGCGATTATCTTGGCGACCTGGTCATTACCGCAGCCACAATAGACCGCCTGGTTCATCACTCCATCATCATTGGCGATGATCCATCCTGGCGACTGTATGAGTCGCAAAAGCTCAACACCAGGAAATAATCTCCTACCCTCCGCCTAATCTACACTCCAATGCCTCTCGTATTTGCCAATCGACGCATAATTGACAGCCGCTCTTCTCATCGTCGAGAAAGTTCACCTCTCAAATCTATAAACCGGCAACTTTTACCGGGTCCGTCAAAAACAACAAGAGGGGTCTATGCCTCATCGGCAGTGATACTCATTATTAACCGTTTCATAAAAATATCGTCATTCCGGCATAAAAACAATTATGAGACGGTTAATAATCCCAACATTTACCGGGAGGTACCCCAGCATTGATTTTTTTTGTACACCTAAATGCATCGAATACCGCATAACCCATTGGCAATAAAATAGCCGTACCAGCTGTAAATATACCAGCAAGGATGGCGAAAATGAAAAGCATAACACCTTTAAGCCACATTCCCAAATAGATATGTCCCGCTCCAACTAAAAGTATGTTGAGAATTATTGCCACGACGACATTTTTCTTTTTTGTCATGTTTATCTCCTTTCTTGAGCAGTAGCGTTGCCCTATGTGGCTTCAATGCTGCTTCAACTTTCCTGTAAAAACTCCTTTTTCAACACGAGACCTCCTTATTATCAGAATTATTTGAACTGTTTTATGAAATATCTTCGATAAACCTTATAATTCAATATCGCCATTATTGGTAATGTCGCTCCGCCCACGACGGGGACAACCTGTAAACCCATCAGAAAGAGAGAGATTGTTTTAGTAAATACTTTTAATACTATTCCCTGTCTGGCTGGTATGTAAGCTTTAAAAGGCGTCACAAGTCTGAAACGATAAAATATAATACCTGGTATTATGCCTACTATTGGAATAAAGCTTAACGCTGTGATTACGGGAATTGTTGTATATAAACGATCCTTAATTAGTTTGAGATATGCTTGCCGAATTTCGATAGTCTTAAAAATAGAGTGACCACATGCATCACATGTTTGTCGAACACTTCTCTTCTTTAACCGAGTTGCACAAGATGGACATCTATGTTTTTCTGTTAGTCGTAAAGCATGTAAAGACCGATCAGTAATCGAATTTTCAATTGCTGTTCCAAAAATGCCAATGTCTTTTGGGTCAAGAACATTAATTTTACAAGATGGACAATCCAATGCTGATGAATAAATAGACGTGCCACAATTTGTGCAAAATACTTTTCTTTTCTCTTCTTTATGTCGTAGATATGCTCGGAGAATTAGAAAGAATCCAATAATGATAAAAACTAAAATGGTAACAAGTAAAGGATATATAAAAAATAAAAAAACCGCTAAAAAGGACCATCCATCTTCCAACCAACTTATAAATGACTGTATGCCGAGGTCATCTTCTTCGTCAATTTCATATAGAAAATTCATGGTAGCGTTACGCAATGTCGCACTAAACCATACCAATGTTGCCACAACAGCACTAATAACCGCATCCACCATGATTGTCTGAGAGATGTTGAAGGTTTGCTCAACGAAACGGGCATCACCGGCTGGCAAAATACCAAATGTGCTAACAGCAGCCATACCTACCCTGCCGTATTTATGAATACCGTCCATTACTTCAGAAAACCCTGAGTTTTTTGTTGCCACAATTTCAATGAATGCCAATACTCCTAACAGCCCAATTACCCATGAACTCGTAAACCATGATGGAGCAACTCCTGCTCCCTGAAATAGCGGTATTTGCTTTAAGAAAGGAAGGCTACTACCAAAACGAAGGCACAATGCTGTACAAAACGCAGGCACAAAAGCCCTTGACATAAATAATCCAGGCGCCCCAATAGCATAAAATAGAGAATTCATTTTACCCCACTCATTTTACATGAATACTACTGTTTAAGGTACTGCCTAAAGTTTAGAATAACCAATTATACTTCAGAAAGACATATTTTAATCACGGAATTCTTTTTGCAATACAACATTGGAATAACGCTGCTGGTTAATACGCCCACTCCCAAGGAAGGAAGTATTTATCGAGCATAATTAAACTAGGTTTAAAACCTGAACGACTTGATCTTCAACCGTTTCACTATATTCGACAGTCCATTCACGATTAATAACATCAGCCACACAAGATTCAAATACAGAGGTTAAATCTACACAAGACTTACCAATTACACCATGTACCTCTTCTGATATTGCACCTTTGTTATCAACGGATACTATAAACCTCCGACCGGTTGAACCGATTGTTAATGTATATATGTCGGTAGTATTATTTGTTTCACAAAATATACTTGCTGTTTCTCCAGAACGCATAATACTGTTTTGCAGTTTTTCCAACGAACATTTCACATACTCTTGTTGCAATGCTTTTGTTATGTTTTTGCTTTGTTCATTGAGTTGTTTAATAGTAAGTTTATGAGATTCGGCATTCATTGAATAATATCCATTTTCTTCAGTAAAAAAGATATTAATATTATTTACCTCACCGGTAAGAAGTTTTCCTATGATTGTTCCATTAAAATTTATGAGCTTTCCCAAAGTGCTTTTATATGAAGCCCACACTTCGTTTTCTGGCTTCATATTTAAATTTCTCATTGCTTTAAATAGAACATGTTTATCTTTGAATTTTATATCAAATTTTGAACAATGACTCATATTTGCACCTAAAATTCGATATTTCGGCCGACAGATATTTCCAATACTGAAGACTTAACGCTTTGAGGACTACTCACCACGCTTGCCCTTACTGCAGTTTCGCTTGCCCATTCTCTAATTCCTTTGATATCATCCGCCCTCGATTTTGCTAAAGGAACAATCTTTTTAATTGCCGCTATAATATCT
>CAYMTB010000041.1:0-19171 GCA_964393225.1 uncultured Syntrophorhabdaceae bacterium | reverse complement strand
ATACATGTGCAGCATGGATAATTATTTTAAAAAAAACCTTTAAAAATAAACGGTTATTTCATTATACATTTTTTAAATAATCCTGACAAATTCAAGAAAATAAATTATTATTCACAAGCCTATTTTCTTGCATAACAGGGGCAAAAACTGGTATCATCTTGCAACATGACGGAATTATTTAAAGATTCTGATTTCACAATGAAAAACATCCACAAACCATTAGCAGATAGAATGAGGCCAAAATCACTTGATGATTTCGCGGGTCAGGAACATCTCCTCGGCAATGGTAAAATTCTAAGTGTTCTACTCGAAAAAAAGGATGTGCCATCCATTATACTGTGGGGGCCGAGCGGTGTCGGGAAAACAACGATTGGATGGATCATCGGTAAGGAAATGGGTCTGCCTTTTATTCCTTTGAGCGCTGTGAACATTGGAATAAAGGAAGTGAAAGAAGTACTGCAAAAAACAAGGATGCAGAAAATCATCCTTTTTATTGATGAATTCCACAGGTTTAACAAATTGCAGCAGGATACGTTTCTCCCGCACGTGGAAAACGGAGACATTATACTCATAGGCGCCACAACTGAAAACCCCTCTTTCGAAGTCATCTCCCCGCTCCTCTCCAGGATGAAGGTGCTTACGCTGAACCCACTCAATAATACTGAATTAATCCGGGTTGTAAAAAGAGCTCTTGAGAACGATATAGAACTGAAAAATTCATCATTGAAAATCGACGGGAATATCATAGAAGAACTGGTGATGCTTGCCAATGGCGATGCGAGAAAGGCGCTTAACCTTCTGGAAATCTGTTTTAATATGGTTAAAGCGGCTGAAAAGAGAGGTCAGATTATTGACCACAGCATACTGAAAGAAGCCTACCAGAAAAACATAGCGGTTTACGACAAAAAGGGTGAGATGCACTACGACCTCATCAGCGCCCTGCACAAAAGTATGAGGGGATCCGATCCTGATGCAGCGCTCTACTGGCTTGCGCGCATGATCGAGGGCGGTGAAGACCCGCTCTACATAATGAGAAGAATGGTGAGATTTGCATCGGAAGATGTGGGCAATGCAGATCCGCACGCATTGACTCTTACAGTTTCAGCCATGGAGGCTTTTAAATTTATCGGCCCGCCCGAAGGGTATCTGGCCCTTGCGCAAACCTGCATATATCTCTCGTTATGTGAAAAGAGCAACGCGATCTATAAGGCATATAGTTCAGTAACCCATGATGTGAAGAACCTGCCGGAGTATCCGGTACCATTTCATATCCGTAATGCCCCGACAAAACTTATGGAAGAACTGGGCTATGGAGATGGATACCTTTATCCCCATGACTATGATGACGCCCTCGTGAAACAGGCCTATATGCCGGAACAGATTAAAGGCAAAAGGTATTACCGCCCGACCGACAGAGGCTATGAAGGGAAATTAAAAGAATTCCTGGAAAAAGTCAGAAGAGTGGAAGGGCGGAAAGGCAATGAATAGTGTATAGCGAATGGAAATAAGAAAACTTTGAACACAGATAAAGTTTCTAAAATTAAACGCAATGCACAAAGGGAGTTCTCTTTGTCTCCCCTGACTCTAAGACGTTATCTATGGGCCGTGCTTACCGTAGCAGCTGTCACAATTATCGGCAAAATCCTTACGCCCTTTTTTAACCTGACAAATCTTGTTCTTCTCTATCTGTTGCCGGTATTGATCAGTGCGGTCCGTTGGGGACGGGGACCATCATTTTTTACAGCACTCCTCGGTGTACTGGCTTTCGATTTTCTTTTTGTCCCTCCTTTTTTCAGTTTGACGGTAAACGATACGCGTGATTTTTTTGTCTTTGCAATTTATCTCATAGTTGCCTTAGTTACCGGCACCATGGCAACAAAGCTGCGGGATGAATTGGAAAAAACGAGGCAGCGAGAAAAAAGAACGCTTGCATTATATGCTCTTGGTCAAGAAATTGCCGCAGAGACTAATTTAGAGCGGATTTTAAAAACCTTTGTAAAAACTGTATCAGAGGCAATCAGCGGTCAGATATCTATCCTCATACCCCGTCCGGGGGACGATTTACTACATGAAGTTGCTTCTTATCCGGCGAATCATATCTCGTCTGATGATAAGGAACAGGCTGTCTTACGCTGGGTTATGGAGCATGGCCAAAGTGCGGGAAAGGGAACAGAAATTCTCAGGGAAGCAAGCAAGTTGATTTTTCCGGTTAAGGCAGAAGATAAAACCCTCGCTGCCCTTACGATCGAACCGGGTGAAAAAAATAGAATTGTCACGCCTGAACAGCGCCAGCTTATCGAGGCCTTTGCCAATCTTGCTGCTGTAGCAATAATCCGCGTACAATTGGCAGAAGAGGCCGAACAGGCAAAGTGGCTTGCTGAGTCAGAAAAACTGCACAGGGCATTGTTGAATTCCATCTCTCACGATTTGCGCACACCGCTTGCCTCTATCACGGGTGCTGCAACAAGTCTTCTCGCAGAAGGAAATATATATACCCGGGAAGCCAGTGAGGTTCTTTTACATACAATCAAGGAAGAGGCTCAGCGCATGAACCGTTTTGTAGCGAATCTCCTTGATATGGTAAGGCTTGAAAGCGGCATATTGAAGCCGAAAGCAGAATGGTGCGACATCCAGGACATTATCGGTGTCGTTTTGAGGGCGGCAAAGGAGACCTCACAGCAACATATTCTGAAGGTTCATATCCCGTCGGAACTTCCCCTTGTAAAAGCTGATTTTACACTTATAGAACAGGTAATAATTAACCTGCTGGAAAATGGGGTGAAATATTCTCCTCCAGGCACTGAAATTTCAATCTCTGCTCGATACCACGACAAAATGCTTCTGGTTGTTGTAGCCGATTCCGGTTTGGCTATTCCAAAGATAGAACAGGAACGGGTGTTTGATAAATTTTACCGGCTGCATTCTACGAAGAATATAAGCGGCACAGGGCTTGGTCTGTCTATATGCAAAGGGATTGTTGAAGCCCATGGCGGCAGCATATGGGTTGATTCATCTCCTGAATACGGTAACAGGTTTACCTTTTCCCTGCCTGTATCGGAACAACCCCTGGAACAGCAAGATACTAAAGAAGGAGCAGGGCATGTCATCTGAAGGCGCACGCATACTTGTTATCGATGATGAAAAACAGATTCGCCGGATGCTGAAAGCTGCTTTAGAGGGTTATGGTTACAATATCGCCGAAGCAGCCACCGGGCATGAGGGCCTCAACCAGGCAGCGATATTTCATCCTGATTTAATCATTCTTGACCTTGGTTTACCGGATATGGACGGCATTGAAGTGATTAAACGCCTCCGCGAATGGACAAAGATCCCCATCATAATACTCTCTGTGAGAGAGCACGAAGATGACAAGATTGATGCCCTCGATGCCGGTGCTGATGACTATGTTACCAAGCCGTTCAGTATGGGCGAACTCCTTGCCCGGCTCCGGGTTGCCCTCCGTCATGTCGCTAAAACTGATGATGAACCAATACTCAACTTCGGCGAGCTTACGGTGGATCTGGCTCATCGCAATGTAATGCTTAGAGGAGAAGAGATCAAACTGACACCAACAGAGTATGAATTGTTGAAATTCCTGGCACTCCAGGCAGACCGGGTTGTAACCCACAGGCAACTCCTTCGCGCCATATGGGGTCCCAATTACCAGGAACAGACACATTACCTCCGTATTTACATCGGTCAGTTGCGGCATAAAATCGAGACCGATCCGTCACAACCAACTTATATTATCACCGAACCGGGAGTGGGGTATCGCCTGGTGACACGGGATTAAACTTCGTTTTACACCCACACAACTGATTCTCGTTTGATCTTTACGCTTTTTTTACACGTATCCACCATCTTTTAACACCAAATTTATATTGAAATATTTAGATTAATGTAACAGACCGTGCTGACCCGCGGGAATGGCTACCAGGTGTGTCAGGAACAGCCAAAGCGCATCGGGAAAGCTCACCGGCTGCCGTGAGATCCGGGTCTGGCTCATCAAGGGAGGAAGCATGACTCTGAAAAAGAAGCTCACACTGGGTTTAGGATGTCTATTCTTCATCATTTTTACTCTTGTAGGATTTTGCTCCTATTATGTGGGAAGCCTGGGTCAGGAATCGGACAACATTCTGAAAGATAATTACAACTCCATTGTCTATTCCAAGAGTATGCTTTCCGGTCTTGATGACATGAAAACTTCCATTACCAGTACCATGTATAATAAGGGTCAGGTTGGAACAATGTCTGATTATTACCTGAGGATTTTCGAATCAGGAAGAAATGTATTTGAGACAAACTTAAAAGCGGAAAACAACAACATAACCGAGGTACATGAGAAAGAATATGTCGAGAGACTCAACAACGACTATGACCTGTATTTGAAGCTCTGTCTTCAGATGAGGAGCGGATCAGCCGGAAGCTCGATATATTTTAACGACTTTCTGCCGGCCTGCGAAAGACTGAAGCAATCTATCAACGCTATCTATGACGTAAACATGCAGGCTGTGGTGCGGAAAAGTCAATTGGCAAAGAGTGATTCCTCCCGCTTCATCCACTCCATGGCTGCCATAGGATCATTATGTCTGCTGCTGGCGTTGGGTTACTTCTGGTATTTTCCGGTCTATATTTCCACCACCCTGGGCTATCTCTCGGAGAGAATGAAGGATTTGCTGAAAAGTGCCGGTGTTGCCTTTGACATAAAGACAAATGATGAGGCCTATATTATTCTGCAGGCCATAAACGTGCTTAAAGATAAACTGGGCGTGGGGAAAGAGGACTGACGTGAAGAGAGAAATGTTTAGCCCGAATATGTCGTTAGGGAAGGTGTCGGGATATCCCGGAGCAAACCGTCATGAGGCGAGGAAGCTTGGTCTTTGTCGCTCATGTACTGCCTTCGCGATGAAACCGTCGCTGCCAAGCAAAAGTTCCGAAGCCGAACGCGAGTGAATGGAGCCGCCGGAGCGGAATGAACGTGTTTGCGGGGGATTATCCGACACCCATGGTGATTTTAATGATAAATCCGGGTTTAGATTAAACATCATAGACGTTGCTACTTAGGGAGGGTTTAGAGTTATGGTCTCAAACATACTTTATTTCATTGTCTTCCTTGGTATTCTTGCAGCCCTGGCCGTGCCGCTGGGCAGTTACATGGCGAAAGTCTTTACCGGAAAGCACACATTTCTCAGTTTCATAATACGGCCCCTGGAATCAGGCTTTTACCGGATTTGCCGGGTGGATGAAAGCGAAGAGATGTCCTGGAAACAGTATTCACTGGCCTTTATTTTCTTCAATGCCGCTGGTCTTGTGGTGTTGTTCCTGTTGCAGATCATCCAGGGAAAGCTGCCGCTCAACCCCATGGGGTTCGGCGCTGTCCGATGGGATACCGCATTGAATACGGCCATTTCATTTGTAACAAATACGAACTGGCAGGCATACGGCGGCGAGACTACCATGAGCTACCTCACCCAGATGGCGGGGTTGACCGTCCAGAATTTCGTGTCCGCTGCAGTGGGAATGGCCGTTGTCCTGCCGCTCATTCGCGCCTTTACTTCCAAATTGAAAAACACCATCGGCAATTTCTGGGTTGATATGACCCGTTCAGTCCTATATGTGCTGCTTCCCTTGAGCATCATATTAGCGATGCTCCTTATCTCCCAGGGGGTCGTGCAGACTCTCAACCCTTATGTAAAAGCACAAACAATAGAGGGTACTCAGCAGGTCATTGCCGTAGGCCCTGCGGCCTCCCAGATCGCCATTAAGCAGTTAGGCTCCAACGGCGGCGGTTTTTTCAATGCCAATTCTGCCCATCCCTTTGAGAATCCCACACCGCTCTCCAATTTTCTGGAGATGCTTGCCATTCTCCTCATTCCTGCGGCGCTGCCCTTTACGTTCGGCGTAATGGTCAATAACCGGCGCCAGGGCCTGGCAATATTCGCTGCCATGATGATCCTTTTTATTGTCGGATTGGGTGCGGCGTTCTGGGCTGAATGGCAGGGCAATCCCATACTCGCACAATCGGGTCTGGGCAACGGAAGCAACATGGAAGGGAAGGAAATTCGCTTTGGAATTGGGTCTTCCGTCCTCTGGGGTCAAGTCACTACAGCAGTTGCCAACGGATCTGTGAATGCTATGCATGACAGCATAATGCCCCTCACGGGACTTGTTTTTATGTTTAATATGGCCATCGGCGAGGTGATCTTCGGCGGTGTCGGCGTCGGTCTCATGGGGATGCTCATGTATGCTGTCCTCGCCATATTCCTTGCAGGGCTTATGATTGGCCGCACCCCCGAATTTCTGGGAAAAAAACTGGAGGCACGGGAGATGATTATGGCCGTCATTGCTGTCATCGCACCTGCCATTGCCTCTCTCATATTCTCCGGCATTGCAGTGGCAATTCCAACCGGACTTAGCAGCCTGAACAATCCCGGGCCCCATGGCCTCTCAGAAATCCTCTACGCCTTCTTTTCTGCGGCAGGCAACAATGGGTCGGCATTTGCAGGGCTGAATGCGAATACGGTTTTTTATAATCTGGCTACCGGTTTTGTCATACTTGCAGGGCGGTTCCTGACGATCCTGCCTGCCCTGGCTATAGCAGGGTCGCTGGCGATGAAAAAAAGCGTGCCTTCCAGTTCTGCCACCTTTCCCACGGCCAGTCCGCTCTTTACCGTCCTGCTCATAGGGGTAGTGCTTATTGTCGGCGCCCTTACGTTCTTTCCGGCACTCATACTGGGACCGCTCCTCGAACACTTGTTGTTGTCTTCGGGGTAGAGTCAGATGAGCCGAGATGAAAGTCAAAAACAATATGTATCTCTGCGAGAGGAAGAATTAAGATTTGCTTTTGACAAAGCTTAGATAAGGAAGGATGAGACCATGGAAAAATCGAAAGCAAAATTCTGGCAATCCGCACTGATAAAAACTTCCATCAAGGGATCATTCCTTAGACTGGACCCCCGGCTCCTCTGGCACAATCCCGTCATGTTCGTAGTGGAAATTGTTTCAGTCATCACAACATGGATATCCATCAGCAATCTCATATACGGCGGACCCTTTCTGTTCAATGCCCACATCAGTATCTGGCTCTGGTTTACCGTGCTCTTCGCCAATTTTGCCGAGGCCCTTGCTGAGGGCCGCGGCAAGGCGCAGGCTGAAACGCTGCGGCGGGCTCAGAGCGAGGCATATGCGAAGCGGCTTACCCCTGACGGGCAGACCGAAACCATCTCCGCGCTTGCTCTGCGTAAAGATGACACGATAGTCGTAGATGACAATGATCCTATACCCGGTGACGGTGAAATCATCGAAGGTGTGGCCCTGGTAGATGAGTCTGCCGTAACCGGCGAATCAGCCCCTGTGATCCGGGAAGCCAAAGGCGATCGCACAGGCGTTACAGGCGGTACCCGTGTTCTCTCCGGACACATCGTCGTTCGCATCACCGCCAACCCTGGAGAAACCTTTCTTGATCATATGATCTCCATGGTGGAAAGCGCAAAACGCCAGAAAACGCCGAATGAGCGGGCGCTTGAAATACTCCTTGTGGGGCTGACCGTGCTCTTTATCGTTGTCGTTGGTACATTGGCGCCATTTGCGGCCTATACGAGCGTAACCATCACAACCCCCGTACTGGTCGCCCTCCTCGTCTGTCTTATTCCCACAACCATTGGAGGGCTGCTGCCTGCCATCGGCATTGCAGGAATGGACCGGCTGATCCAGCGCAATGTAATTGCCTTGAGCGGCAGGGCTGTTGAGGCAGCAGGCGACGTGAACATAGTGCTGCTCGACAAGACCGGCACGATCACATTGGGTAACCGTATGGCAACAGACTTTTTTGCCGCTTCCGGAGTCAAAGATGAAGAACTCATACAGGCGGCACTGCTTGCATCGCTTGCAGACGAGACGCCGGAAGGCCGGAGCATCGTTGCATTGGCCAAGTCTCGACTGGACATACATGGACGTGATATCAAACCTTCTTCTGAAGCCAGGTTTGTCCCCTTCACCCCTGAACTTCGCATGAGCGGCATTTCGCTGGATGGGCGGGAAATCCGCAAAGGCGCCTCAGATGCCGTTGCAAAATTTGTCCAGGAAAGCGGGGGAATAATGCATGAGAGCGTATCTATGGCCGTTGATAGGGTTGGACGGGAGGGAGGAACTCCCCTTGTTGTCGCAGATTCTGGCAGGGCCCTTGGAGTTGTTTACCTGAAAGATGTCCTCAAAGAAGGCATAAAGGAGCGGCTGAACCAACTGCGCCTCCTGGGGATACGCTCCATCATGATAACCGGTGACAATCCCCTCACTGCTGCCGCTATCGCTGCAGAGGCAGGGATAGATGACTTTGTAGCCCAGGCACGTCCTGAAGAAAAACTGAAGCTCATACGAAAATACCAGGCAGAAGGTAACTTAGTTGCGATGATCGGCGACGGGACAAACGATGCACCGGCCCTGGCACAGGCAGATGTTGCTGTTGCAATGAACGCAGGGACTCAGGCATCCCGGGAAGCGGCTAACATGGTAGACCTCGATTCAAACCCCACAAAACTTCTCGATATTGTTGAAATCGGGAAACAAATCCTCATGACCCGCGGTGCCCTGACTACGTTCAGCGTTGCCAACGACGTGGCGAAGTATTTTGCCATTATCCCTGCCATCTTTGTACCATTCTTTCCAGTGTTAGGTGTTTTGAACATAATGCGGCTCGCTACGCCTCAAAGTGCCATCCTTTCGGCAATAATATTCAACTCCATCATCATTCCGCTTCTCATCCCGCTGTCGCTGAAAGGTATCAAGTACCGTCCCATGACCGCCATGGCGCTTCTGGGACGAAACCTTGTGGTCTACGGTATCGGCGGGCTGATTTTGCCATTTATCGGGATCAAATTGATCGACCTTGCGATTGTGTTTTTTCGACTTGGGTAGTGTCAAAAAAGACATGAAAAATCTTTTTTATTCAGCCGCAGACGGACGCAGACAAAAGCTGGACAGTATTTTATATCGGATGCCGACCTGGCATCCGATATACTCCATGCCCTCCGGGCAGAGTAAAAATTTAAAAGATTGTTCATCGGTATTCGTCTGCTTTTGTCCGCATTTGTCGAGCGATAGCGGGCGGCAAAATAATTGTAGAGGTTTTGACAAAACGTCGATTTGCTTGAGGAGGAAAAAATGAAAGAACTGGTACGTTCTCTGCTTGTCTTGATTGTCATGTCGCTTTTGACAGGAGTTTTATATCCGCTGATCGTTACAGGCATATCAAGGGCAGGATTCCCGCGTCAGACGCAGGGAAGCCTTTTGATGACGGGTGACACAATTATTGGCTCAGCAATAGTAGGACAAAATTTTTCAAGTCCCCGCTATTTTCGTGGGAGACCATCGGCTATCGAAAAGTCGTATGATGCCGGCAACTCCGGCGGCAGTAATTTCGGGCCATCCAACGCAAAATTCCTTGAAGAAGTTGGCGGGCGTGTTGAGACGGTTCGGAAGGATAACGGACTTGAACGCACGGCATCTGTTCCGGCTGATCTGGTGCTTGCTTCTGCAAGCGGGCTTGACCCTCACATCAGCGTTGAAGCGGCAACGATACAGGTCAAGCGAGTGGCAAAAGCCCGGGGGATGTCTGAACCGGATGTGCAGGTTCTGGTGGAAAGGTTCACTGAAATGCCACTCGCTGGTTTCCTTGGGGAGAAGAGAATCAATGTGCTTCGGCTCAATCTTGCCCTCGACGAATTAAGCCGGCGGTACAGCCAGCCAAGCGAATCAAAGTCAGACAAAAGGGGATGAAAAAAGATGAGTATGCAGAATGAACTTATTGAAGCGGAAACGAACTACCCCGCAGCAAGCAACGGGGTATGGAACAGCGGGGCAATTAATAAAAACGGTTTAAAGAAAATTCTTGTTCCAACGGATTTTTCAGAATATTCCGACATGGCATTGCGGGCAGCGTTAGAGATTGCAAAACAACAGAGAACCAGCATCTATCTTTTACACGTTACAAAGGCTCGGCAGACTACAGATGAAAAAGAAAGAATGCAAGCACAGATTGATAAATTCCCTGACGTTGAATCGGTCGAAATCATCCCGGACATCAGGAAGGGGGTCCGTTATGAAGAAATTCTGAAGGTACAGGCAGAAAGAAAGATAGATTTGATTGTCATTGCCTCACAAGACGCAACAAAGTCGTTGCCTTTTTTTAAGGAGGGTATGGCAGAAAAGGTGATAAAGAAAGCGAAATGCGCTGTCATGGTGATAGGAAAATAAGGTTGAAAATGTGGGTTATCATGTCGATATTCCCCTGATATTATTGTTCTGCGCTTACCCATCTTGCTACAGCAAGGGATGAGAGGTTAGATATGGCGTTGAGAAGGCGGCGCTGATCAAGCAAAAGGTTTTTAAATTCATACTGAATACCGATGACCCCCACAATTTCTTCGAGGGCTTTCATGGGCATGAAAAAGACCTTCACGTTTGAAAGCGTTTGTGTTCCTGCTCCTGCTGCTTCTCCATGGTCATAGGTCCATTCGGCAACGGCCATCTCATGGGTATCGAGGTTTGTTTCCGGTTTGCTCCGTGCCCATATCTGGAGCCTTCCGCTATTTCCTTTGAAAAGTATGAAAGACGGCACATTGATAATGTTTACTATGTACTTCGTCATAATCTGGCTAATATCATCAAGTACGGTAGTACGCAGCAGAGGCATAATTCCCTTCCATTCGTCAGGGTGCTGGATAAATCCCACGACCAGTTGTTCAACAGGGGGAAGCATCAAGAATTCCTTGCTCATTTCTTCGATAAGTGAGACCCGTTGAAGCCGGAAGTGCAATGCAAAGTTTTGCTGCTTCGTTGTCTTCACAAGTTGTCCCACAACTACCGAAGTAAAGAAAAATATAACGGTATTCACAATATCGTATGTGTGGTTCATGGTAAAGCTGAAACGGGGTTCGACAAGGAAAAAATCAAAGGCGAGCAGACTTATCACCGATGCGAATATGGAAGGAATTGTTCCAAAGAAAAGGGCGCTGGCAATAGTTGCTATGAGATAGATGAAAACGAGCGATCTCGGATGAATAAATTCCTCTAAAAGAAAGTTCAGGGTTGTGACGGCGGCAACCATGGCAAGGGCGATTCCGTAGTCCCTGGGAGAAAACGTAATCTTTTGTGAAGCCGGTTTCTCTCCGCTATCCTTTTTTCCAGTTGTGGGGGTTACAAGCTGCAGATCAAAATCTGCCTGAGCATGCAATAAGCGATTGACCGGCGAGCTTTTCAGGAACCCGAACAATGTTGGTCGCTGCGGTTTGCCGATAACGATTCTGGTAATATTGTTTTCACGGGCAAAACGGAGGATTTCTTCTCCAATGTCTGTGCCCATAAGCGTGAGAACCTTCCCGCCAAGCTCTTCCGCCAGGTTCAATGCTGCAGTCAGGTAGCCTTTCTCTATGTCCGAAAGGTCTTTCAGGGTAGGAGTTGAAACATAGACTGCATACCATTCCGCATGGGCATCTTTTGCGATTTTATACGCACGGCGGAGCAATTGTGGTGCATAGGGATTGGGCGCTATGCATACCATTACCCTTTCTCCTGCCGGCCATGGTCCTGATATGGCCTTTGCCTTCATGTAGTTTAAAAGTTCTGTATCCATCTTTCGGGCAACAAGCGTGAGGGTGAGTTCGCGTAATGCAACGAGATTGCCACGCTGGAAAAAGCTCTGCATAGCCTGCTTTGCCTTTTCAGGGATATATACTTTACCTTCCTTTAACCTCTGGAAAAGCTCCTCCAGAGGTATATCGATAACCTGAACCTCGTCGGCCATATCCAAAAGACTATCTGGGATTGTTTCCTGTACCCTGACACCTGTGATTTTTGCTACGACGTCCATCTGGCTTTCAACATGTTGTATATTCACTGTGGTATACACATCAATTCCACTATCAAGCAGCTCCTCAACATCCTGATATCGTTTGGGGTGACGGCTATCAGGGGCATTTGTGTGCGCCAGTTCGTCAATGAGGACAACGGAAGGTCGTCGCGAAAGAACAGCATTTATATCCATCTCCTCAAGAACAATGTTTTCGTATTCCACGCGCTGTCTTGGAATAATCTCGAGGTCTTCAAGCAGGGCTGCAGTTTCTGAACGTTTATGCGTTTCCGCAATGCCGACTACAACATCCTCGCCACGTTTTTTCAGGACATGGGCTTCCTGAAGCATGGTATAGGTTTTTCCGACACCGGGCGCATAACCCAGAAAAATTTTCAATCTTCCCCTTTTGGTCCCCTCGCGTTGTATTTCTTTAAGAAGGGCATCCGGGTCAGGTCTTGCTATTTCATCAAATTTGTTTGCTTCTTTCAATACAATTACCACCCCAAAATCTTTTTTCAAGGCAATGTATAATTATATATTCTATAATCTTTTTCTCTTCATAACCACGATCTTTACATTTTTTTTACGCTAAACCGCAATTTTTTTATGCTATACTTATTCCGGATTATATAAAAATTAACACAGGAAAAATAATCCACTGCAAGAAGGATCGGGCATATGGTAAATGACACACTCTAAATACCCAAGAGCTACTACATTAGAGTGATATTATGTCTGAATCCTCCACTGAAAATGAAAACCCAACTACTATGACCCCCAATAAAACAAAGGAGAACGAGACAATGGAGTCCGACATCTCGGAGCCGGAACCAAACTTATTGAATAGAATTAAGCATAAAATTATCGGAGCACCAAGGGATGTCAACGAACCCTCTATATTTCATAAACTTTCACTCATACCGCTGCTTGCCTGGATCGGCCTCGGGGCAGACGGTCTTTCATCTTCTTCCTATGGTCCCGAAGAGGCATTCAGGACATTAGGGTCGCATACATACCTCGCCGTTTTTATCGCCCTTGCAACGGCATTTACAGTAGTTATCATATCCTATTCTTATACCCGGATCATTGAACACTTTCCCCATGGAGGCGGAGGCTACATCGTTGCAACACACACCATAAGCAAGGATGCAGGGGTTATTTCCGGCTGTGCTCTGCTTGTAGACTATATGTTAACAATAACAGTTTCTCTTGTCTCCTGCGGTGACGCCATATTCAGTTTCTTTCCCCTTCACTTTCAAAAATACAAGTTAATCTTTGTGGGATTTCTTATTGTCTTTCTCGTTATTTTAAATTTAAGAGGGGTCAAGGAATCGGTAACGCTCCTTGCACCGATTTTTGTCATTTTTATCATTACCCATATCCTGCTTATCGGCTCAGGTATTTTCACCCATATCGGCGCTGTGAAACCACTCGTGACTGAAATGAAAGGAAATCTCCAGACGGGTCTGGCAAGTGTTGGATTTGTTGGGCTTATGGCTATCTTTTTACGGGCCTTCTCCATGGGTGCAGGAACGTACACCGGTATTGAAGCAGTATCGAACGGCATGCAAATCATGAGGGAACCAAAAGTTCAGACAGGTAAAAGGACTATGGTATACCTTGCAACATCCCTTGCCATAACAGCCGGCGGCCTTCTGGTCTGCTATCTTCTTTTCAGGATAAAACCAGAGGAAGGAAGGACACTCAATGCAATCCTGTCCGAACAGGTTTTTGCGCATTGGCCTCTTGGAGGAGTATTGGCCCTTATAACGATTCTCACTGAGGGCGCACTTCTCACGGTAGCCGCTCAAACCGGTTTTATTGACGGTCCGAGGGTTATGTCAAACATGGCTATCGACTCCTGGCTTCCCCGCCGTTTCGCATCGTTATCTGAACGGCTCACCATGCAGGACGGGGTTATCCTGATGGGTCTTGCCGCGTTTATCCTGCTTTTATACACGCACGGTTCCATTACAGCCCTGGTCATTATGTACTCCATTAATGTTTTTGTCACCTTTTCCCTCTCCCAGTTCGGCATGGTCCGTTTCTTTCTACGGAACAAAGAAAAAGACAAAAAATGGAAGCAGCATATCGTAATTCATATCGTAGGGCTGATAGTCTGCCTTACAATCCTCACCGTTACTGTTTACGAAAAATTCGGTGAAGGCGGCTGGGTTACAATCGTCATTACATCAATGGTAATAGGGTTATGCTATCTGATCCGTGCTCACTACCGTAGAGTAAGGCTTGGCGTGAAAAAGCTTGAAGAGATGCTTTCAGATATTCCTACCTCAGAACCATTCAATAATGACCCCATTGACTCGAAAGAAATGACCGCCATACTCCTCGTGAGCGGTTATAACGGATTCGGTTTGCACACGCTGCTTTCTATTGTCCGCTATTTTCCCAACATTTATAAAAACTTTATTTTTCTCTCAGTTGCGGAGGTTGATTCCGGTTCCTTTAAAGGTATTGCTGAAATAGAAGCCTTAAAGGAATCAGTCAAAAACGATCTCATGAAATATGTAAGAGTTACCCGCCATCACGGTTTTCCTGCTGACTGCAGAACAATCGTAGGGACTGATGTAGTAGATGAAGCCTCTGAACTTGTTGAAGCAACGGTCAAAGAGTTTCCAAGATCAACGGTATTTACTGGGAAATTAGTATTCCGGCATGAAAATCCATTCCAGAAGATACTCCATAACGAGACAGCCCACTCAATCCAGCGCAGGCTGCAGTGGAACGGTATACCAACGGTCATTTTACCGATCAGGGTGGACGTATAAATCTATCGCTTGAGAAGGAGGTTACCCGATGCCGAGAAAGTTCTGTTCGAGAAGGTACATATACTTTGTACTCTTATCTATTTTATCTATTTTTGTGATGGTTTGCCCTGTGACAGCTGAAGCCAAACGAGGGGAGCAGCCACAGTGCCAGGAGGAATGCCTGGCGACACACTCCGCGAGAATGAAAATTCTATCGGAGGAACATGCGAAGACAGGCGATAAGATGAAATATCAGGATGCAGTGGAAGGTGAGGCATCGCGATACTTCCAATGCCTTACCAATTGCCGGGAACTCATGCAGGTAAAGTAAGGGCAGAATCAGTTCTGGACTCCCGTTTTCGCGGGAGTGACATGGGAAGGTTTCACTATTCACTGCCTCTTTCCCTTTCCCCTTCAGCCTTCCTTGCCTTCGGCGCGCTCCCTCTTTTCTATCTTCGTATCTTCGAAGCTTCGCAACTTCGGTTTTTCGCCTTCAGCCTATTCCCCTCTCATCCTGCCTTTCCATCAATTCATGTACCCTACCGCACCTTTCGGTTCCTCTGCTGCTTCAATAGTCCCGAATGCTGCTTCATATCTGGATATATTTTCTGCAAGGGCATTGAGAATACGCTTAACATGTCCGGGGCTCACCACGATCCTCGCTGTAACAGCGCCTTCCGGGGGAGCAAGCATAATAAAATCCATTACAAACTCCTCTCTTGTATGTACTACTAACATATTATTTGCATATACTCCGCCCTTTATCTCATTAGGGAAATATACTTTGATGTCTTGCTGACCGTTCGGCATATAACCTCCTTCGTTTTTTTTAAAACTATAAAATATTTTCTTTGGCCTTGCAATAAAAGGCTGTAAACTGATATTATCTTTCTCGAATCATGGAAATTACAGAAAACAATCTAATAAAAAGACTCAAAAGATTTGAACAGAAGGACGGAAGTGTAATAAGAGGTATCGGCGATGACGGCGCAGTAGTTGAAATGGCTAACGGTCGTTATGTATTTGTGCAGGATGCACTTGTAGAACACATCCATTTTGAATTTTCTTTTATGGATGCTGTATCAGTTGGTAAAAAATCAATATATGTTAATGTTTCCGATATACTCTCCATGGGCGCTGAACCGTTGTACTTTCTCGTCACTATAGGTATCCCCGGAAGCATGTCGTACAAAAAAATCATAGATTTGTATAAAGGCATGCGGCGTGCTGCCCGGGAATTTAACGTTGTCCTTCTTGGCGGTGATACCGTTGAAACAAAAAGCGACTTTTTTATCGACGTCTCAATGGCGGGCATCCTGAAGAACGATATGTACCTGGGGAGAAATACAGCCAATGCTGGCGACCTGATAGGGGTCACAGGGTGGCTGGGCGAGAGCGCTCACGGTCTGCATATGCTTAAAAACGGCAGGAACACTGAACGTCCCTGCCGTTTTATCAAAAGGTACAGGGAACCTAAGCCCCCATATAACATATGGAAGGAATTAATGAAACGTGGTATAACAAACGCGATGATGGACATTAGTGACGGCCTCATCATTGATCTTGAACGCATGATGTCTGAAAGCAAAAAAGGTGCTGTGATTTACCTGGAAAACCTGCCCATACCCAATGTCCTGAGAAGAGAAGGAAAGGAAGAATTTGCCCTATCAGGAGGCGAAGATTACCAGCTTCTTTTTGCATTCAATAAAGATAAACTCCAGGATTTCAACGAAATGAAAAAGAACGGATTTCACGTTTCTCTTATAGGTCAGATAACCAGAGGAAAAGGTGTAAGGATTTTGAAAAACGGCAAAGAGGTAAAAATAGGTTCAAAAGGGTATGAACATTTCGGGGTCAACTTGTGAAAAAAGATATATTCATTAATAACATTATCAGAGAAAACATGGAGGTTAATGATTCCTTCATGGTCATCAAAAAGGGTATTTTCTCAAGTAAAAACAATGCAAAATATATGAGCGTAGAGCTGAAAGATAAGACGGGCAAGATAGAAGGCAAGATCTGGGATAATGCAGATATATTCAATAAACTTTTTGATAAAAATGATATCGTATCAATCAAGGCGAAATCGAGGTTTTATCAGGGCAAGCCGCAGCTTACCATAAACGATATCCGAAAGGCCGAACAAAACCTTACATTAGACAATATGCGGGCATTTTTTGCAGAGAGCACTGCAGGGATTGATCTCCTTAAAGAGGAATATTATAAGGTTATTGATCAATTAAAGGAACCCCATATTATTTCACTGTTTTCTATTTTAAATAACAGGAAAGATACGCTGGAAAAATTCTTTCTTTACCCGGCATCAATAGGGGTTCACCATGTATACATGGGGGGACTGCTCGAACATTCTCTATCATTAGTCAAAATGGGAATGCATGCTGCAAAAATAATCGGAGGCGACACAGACATTATTATCGCCGGGTCTCTTCTGCATGATATAGGAAAAGTTGAAGAGATTGAAATGAGGGGCGGCTTTAAGTATTCAGACAGGGGAAGACTTTTAGGGCATATCACGCTCGGTGTCATGATGCTCGAAGAATGTATAAAGGGTGTTACCGGGTTTCCGGCTCATATTGCAGATGTGCTTGCCCACATTATCATCAGCCATCACGGGGTAGAGGAGTGGGGATCGCCAAAAAAGCCTATGTCTTTAGAAGCACTTATGGTACACTATCTGGACAATCTTGACGCAAAGGTAATGGGTGTAAAGGAACACATGAGGGACAACATGGAAGATGAGAAATGGACAGAATACCATAAGCTCTATGAATCACGTTTTTACAAACTTCCCGGAAGGTAATATATGGAGATTAGAAGAGTTTTTGTCGACAAACTGAAGATCAAAAATGGTATGGCGCTCCTTGCCGGTCCAATGCACAAATATATAATAACCGTCCTACGGAAGACCATTGGGGAGAGGATAGACCTAATCGACGGAAAAGGGTATCTTTACAGGTGCACAATCAACAACATCAAGAGCAAAGAACTTTTTTTACAGGTTTTGGATGTTGTCCATCGTCCTGAGGAAAAGAGGTCAAAAGTAACCCTCTGCGTAAGTCCCATAAAAGGACCCCGCATGGACTGGCTCATAGAAAAATCTACAGAATTAGGTGTTGAACGCATACTTCCTACAATCTTCAAGAGGACACTTATCAAGTTTAACGATAAGGAAAAAGGCAAAAATGAAAGATGGAAACGTATTGCCATTGAAGCATCGAGGCAATCGGGAAGGTTCTCCATACCTGAAATTATTGAGCCTACCCCTTTAAGGGGCATATTGCCCTGCATCGAAAATATTCCTAATCGCTGGGCCTTTTATGAAAGAGAAAGGAAGACGTCTCTGAAAGATGTGGTATCCTGCCAGAATGAAGGTGAGATATGCGTAATCATCGGCCCGGAAGGCGGCATTGAAGAATTAGAAATTGAATGGCTTAAAGAAAATGGTTTCACCCCGTGTACATTAGGGGAAAATATTTTCAGATCAGAAACAACCCCGCTTATTATCTTATCGATAATCCTTTACGAATACAGCAAGAAATGAAAAAGGCTTCGATTTTTGCAAGGTTCCTTGCGCTATGTGTTGATTGGTTTATACTGTCAATTTTCAGCATATTTGTTTTCATTTCGGTGTTGACAGGTTACATCTTCGGGTCAGGCGGTTCACTTTTGGATGGGATTGATACAAGGTTGGGTCTACTGCTTAAAACCTTTATATTTTGTTCTATTTTTATTGTCACATTCTATTTTACGTACCTGACCATGAAAGGCAGTTCTACTATAGGCAAATCAATATTCAAAATTAAGGTACTGAAAAGGGACGGCGCTAAACTTGGTTTTGTGCGGTCTCTGTTCAGATTCACAATGTACGTTTTTTCTGCCTCTGCATTTTTTATCGGTTTTATAATGGCGATTTTTATGAGAGGGAGGGCGTTGCATGATATTCTTGCTGACACTCAGGTCGTTGAGGAGGAACTATGAATAACAGGGGAAGGGCTGGCTGCGGTTGCCTCATTTTCATCCTCGTTGTCTGCATGGTTGGAGCAGGCATTTTTATGCATCCCTTTACTCTCAAATCCATTGCGAACCAGTTCAGATATGAGGATAAGATTTTTCAATCGGACGCAATCTTTGTTCCCAGATTTTCGGAAGACAAAAATGGTGAAATATATACAGAGGCCTTTAGAGAATTCTGGGCAGGCAACGGCAAGGCAATATGGGTGGAAGATGATAAACTCCTCGGGATGAACATTTCCGAAATGGTTCTGAAAATGGCCAAAGAGAGAGGTATTAAAGACGGAGTGATTAAGAAGATTGAAGTTGGCAGCAAGGGAAAGACTAAGATCGGAAATACCAAAGAATACATAGAAAAAACAGGGGTAAAAAAGATTATTGTGATAGTGCCCGAATATGCCTCACGAAGGTTTCACCTGGTTTCTGGTTCCACGAAAGACGATGAGAAGGTGTTGTTCCTTATAAAACCTGTTAGTGTCTCTTATTTTAATAAAGATAAATGGTGGAAGGACGTATTATCAAGAAA
>CAYMTB010000040.1:0-19294 GCA_964393225.1 uncultured Syntrophorhabdaceae bacterium | reverse complement strand
CAGTGATATAAGCATCTACATTGTAATCGACAAGGATCTGCCAGAGGGCATCCCTTTGGGTTTTATATATAACCATACCTTGATTAGGACCCGTAGATTCATTATCTGAGGCGAAGGCATTGGCATGGGCAACGACAAAGATATGACGGACCCCGCGCGCCTGGGCATCCTGAAGGTCCCGTGTCAGCCAGTTCAGCTCTTCGGTACTCACCTGATACATTCCGGAGCCATCCTGCAGTACATTATACCGGCAGTTATCTAAGGAGACGAAGTGGGAGTTTCCCCAGTCAAACGAATAGACCGTACCGGGGTATTTTGCGGTGATGAGGTTCAGGGGGTCGGGACCTGTAGGCTGGGCAAACTGCTGGTTGAAAATGACGATCGGGTCCTGTCCCAGCGGTATGGTGCCTACCATCAGCATCTCGTGGTTCCCGGGGCTGATGAGGTGCGGCGTAGTGGCAGCGAGCACGTCGGTAGCCTGTTTGTAATTGCTGTAGAGGACTTCTCTTTCCGGCCATTTGGCATGGAAGATATCGCCTGCATTGATGGTAAAGCTTGGCTTCTTTGCCACTGCAAGCTTTATAATGTCAATAAACGCCTTCGGCAGGCCTATCACATCATCTGCTGTTGTGGGCCCCCTGTTGTCGGCCATGGTGACAAACATGAAATCTGTGCCCGCAGGGACGGCGGTGGAGAATGCGTAATCCGGTGATGCTGCATTCCCGGTAAGGACCTGGTAATGGTATGTAGTCGCGGGAGAAAGACCGGTAATGGTCAGCCTGTGGGCATTCGTCGATACGTCTTCAAGCTTGGAGGAGGTATAATTCTGCGTCAGCCCCCAATTAATCTGTCCGATGTCTGTTTTATCCGTGTCCCAGTATATGGTTGCTGCTGTCCCGGTGACAAGCCCGATCCTCGGTCCGTGGGTAATAGTTATATTTTCGGGGGTAGTAAAGGCGGTCATGGAGGATGGGGCAGTCGTATTGCCGCTGCTGTCTTTATAAACAACTTCCCATTTGTATTGCTGGCTATACTGGAGGGTACCCGTCGGGAGGGTAAACTGGGTCAGGTTTGTAGTATCGAAACAGCCGTAAGTGTTCCCGCTGGCGTCTTTACAGCTCGTGACAAAAACCACATTATTCGAGCTGTCACGAACGATCCACTGGCTAGCCTGGAGGCCTGACATAGATGATGACTTGAGTGTCGGGGTCAGCGTCTTTACGGTTTCGCCTCCTGTGGGAGAGATGTTCGTCGCAGGAGGAAGTATCTTAAAGGACTCAAGAACTGCATTCTCGCTCACGTCAAATACGGTAACCGTCATGGTATCGCCGTTTATCTCGAATCTCCCGAAATTTAACACAAATCTCGAATTCAAGAGGTAATCGCCGGGGGTAACGCGGTGACATGGATGGGGCCAACCTCCGGGAGGCCTGAAGAGCGTCCCTCCACCACCGCCAAGGGTTAGGTAGTTAATACCGTTCACTAATGAGCGTCCATAGAGATGCTCATGGCCGTTGATAACAACCTTTACCCCCAACTGCTCGAAGAGTGGATCCAGGTAAGTTCTTGCTGCGACACCCCATTGCTGCGTATCGTAGGGTTGGCAGACAGCGTAAGGGGGTGCGTGAAAAAGGGCAATCTTCCAGGGCTTTGTCGAGGTCTTGATGTCATTCTCGATCCAGGTGTATGTGGCGCTTCCCGGAGCAAAATCTGGGTCCGGCGGGGACCCTGTTGCACCGTTATACACATCGATGGCAGTAACATGTACAGGACCGTAGTCAAAGGAGTAGGAATTCTTGCTCACAAAGGTATGGGGCCAGTATTTCCTGAAAAGAAATCCGAGGTCATGCACAGGTGCACCTTTCGGATCCTGCCCTTCGTGGTTTCCAACAGAGATCATGACAGGAAGGGTGTTTAAACTGTTCTGGGTATTCTGGTAAATCCTGTCGAAAAAGCTGTCAAGGTAAGGTTCGTCGTCTCCATCCCAGGCAATATCACCGCTGTGGAGAAGAAGGGTGGCTCGCTTCCCGAAGTTCTGATTTACATCAACCATGATCTGTCCACTTACCTTGTCATGATTCGGGCCGGAAATGATTGTATCGCCATACCCATAGAAGACAAGGGAAGTGGCAGCGGCATCGGGGGCAGTCATGAAGGAGCCCGTGTATTCAATCGAATTGCATGTTACCTTATAGTAGATACGGGTACCGGGGGTAAGGCCTGCAATGGTATGAGAGAAGAGGTGGTCATTGGTACCGCTCCCGTTCTCTTTGACCACAGCCGACGCTCCGTATGATGTGCTCGTACCCCATTCAATGGTAGTAGCTGTCGTCGGCGTCTCATGTGTCTGCCACATGACAGTCATTTTTGTATTGTCATTCTGATAGAGGAGGTAGGGTCCTTTTCTCATGGGATCAATCGAGGCTGGCTGGCGGCTCGTGAATGTCCTCGTGTAACCTATATTTCCACTTGTATCGATAAGGTCTGCCGTTGCCGTATCGCCATTGACGGTCCAGAGGGTATACTGGACTGTAGTAGTAGCTCCTGCGTTCGGGGGTGCCCCTGAGTTTCCATTGAGCCACTGAACCACCCCGTTTGGCGATAAGGAGTCGTCAAAGATATGCTGGTGTCCGCAGATATAGGCATCAACCTTATACTTGGCAAGGATAGTCCAGAATTTATCCCGCTGAGCCACAAACTCTGGGGTGCGCTCCTTCATATTTCCACCCATGTACCAGAGTCCCGTTTCCCAGCCAGGCGAAGTTCCTCCGTCGTAGGCATTCGAATGTCCGAAGACAAAGATATGACGAACACCTCGTTTCTGCGCCTGAGCCAAATCGGCCTGGAGCCAGGCAAGCTGCTGATCGTTTACGAACATAAACTCGTCGTACCACTCATCTTTAACATCCTGAAAATGGGTTGTATCGATGGAGACAAAGTGGGAGTTTCCCCAGTCCCAGGAGTAGACGGTGCCTTCGAACCCCGTCAAGACTGTGGGAAAGGCAAACTGCTCATTCCAGAGGGTCATGGGATTATATCCCGGTGGGTTTCCTGTAGTAAATTCGTGGTTGCCCGGACTGATAAGATAGGGGACGCGTTTCGCAAGGGGGGCCGTGGCCTCTTTGAACCTGCCGAGGGCTGTCCTTGACTGGTCGATCTCTGTGGTATTCTTGACAATATCTCCGCCATTTACAGCAAAGGCAGGATTCCGCGTGGCAGCATCCAGGATAAGCGCCTTAAAAGACGCGGGCATGCTCACCATATCCTCTTCAATGGTGTTCCCCCTGTTATCTGCCATTGTGGCAAACTTAAACTTGGTACTCATATTGGTTGGGGCTGTCGTGAAAACATTATCCTCGGAACTGGCGTCTCCTGTTTTCACCTGATAGTGGTACGGAGTGTCCGGCGTGAGCCCCGTGATAGTGAGCCGGTGGTTCACCGTGGCGGAGGTTTCTGATTTTGTGCTTGTATAAGATGAACTCAAGCCATATTTTACCTCCCCTGTTCCAGAGGTATCCGTATCCCAATAGATCGTAGCTTCGGTGGAAGTCACCAGGCCGAGCCGGGGGCCGCCGTTGGTAATGGTAACCGCATAGGACTGAGAAAAAGGAACAGAGAAAAAAGTCAAGAAGGCAAAAGAGAAAAAAGCAATCGTTAAAATAAACTTCCGTGAAAAATAACGTTTTACCGGCATGGTCTCACTCCTATGGGATTGTGTCTTGAAGCAGACTGTATTTTGTGTTTCGCTATATATTATGTACTCAATGCATGGAAGTGTCAATATCTGAAATGAGTCAAACAGGAATAAATTGACAAGCATTTTATGAAATTGTTATCTTAACAAATCCATGCTCGAATACCTCAAGTATCTCGCAATATGTGCTGTTCTCGCCGCCCTTATCATGTCTGTTTTAACTATATTACGCAGGGCTTTCCCTCATAAACTCGGAGAACAGACACAGCAGGTGGCAGGGTATGTGGCAGCTTTTGTTGCTACGATTTATGCGTTCATCCTCGGGTTTTCTATCATGGTTCTGTGGCAGATGCATGATACAGCAGAGTCCACTGTCTCAAAAGAAGTGAACGATTTAAGAACAATGTACAGACTTGCAAAAGCATCGCCGGACCCCGAAAAACTCTCCGGAGAAATCATTGAATACCTGAAGTGTGTCCGCGATGAAGAGTGGAAGGATATGGCACAGGGGCACATAAGCAAAAGGGCGGAACAATTGAAAGAGCAGATATGGCTGCGGACTATCACTTTGGTAAATATGTACAAAAGCGAAGGAACCATTGCGGCTGCATTGCTTGACAGTTTCATCCAGTTCAATACAAACAGGCAAGCCCGCATTGGCATGATCGACGGGAGGCTCCATCCCCTTCTTCTTATAGCGCTGATGGCAGGGGGCGTCTTCACGATAACGTCTTTTTACTTTTTAAGCATCAAAAATTCTGCAGGCCGTTTAATACTCGATGCGGCACTCATCGGGACAATCCTCATTAATCTTTATCTTGTGTATGCCTTGAACAAACCCTTTTCCGGGACTCAATCCGCCGTCTCATCCAAAGCATTCTCCAGGGGACTGGAAGCTATATATCTGTTCGAAGAAGAAGAGAGAAGCATAAAAAAACAATGACAAGAACAGAGATCGACCTCATCCCCTCCGAACTTCGTGCCATTGAAGTTCACAAGTACTACCTTTCTCAGACAGAAGGCAGGGAAATTTCTCTTGAAGAGGCAATTGTTGATTTCCTGATTAATTATGAATCAGATTTCCTCATGGCAAAGCAGATAGAAGACGTGACAGAGCAGAATGCCGAGATCATGAAATATAAATGGATTGAGTCGGAAAAAGAGGGATACGATATAGGCACTGAAAAGGCAGCAGAAGAATGGGTTGAAAAGTATGGCTCCATATGGAGAGATGAGAAAGAATCTCTCGAGAAAAACGGATTTATCGAGTTACGCATCGTCATAGAAAATAAAAGGGGATTCAATATAGAAACTGCTGCATTGGCCGAAATAGCACGAAAACATGACTGCGAACTGTACATCCATAAAGACAGGATGAAATATTATAACTTCATTTTATTCGGGAAAAAACAATATTTAAACATTAAATCAATCCTCTGTCCCAAATACCTGGAAGCTGATAAAGGTGAGCTTATTGAGTTTATCGCCATCGGAGATAGAGCAAAAGAAGCACTCGGAGAAACAGAACACCTGATACACTATTTAGAGTACTCCTAAGGGTTTGCAAAAAGGTGGTATTAATGGATTCCAGCAGCATTAATCTCCAGGAAAATGAAAAGATTATGTACCGTACCGGGTTTCATTGGGTAATGCTTCTCGGGCCGGCAATGGTTCTAATAATTGCGGGAGTTTCAGTCCCTTCCCGCGGGGTAAGTGCTTTGATACTGCTTATTATCGGAGTTGTCTGGGCAATATTCTCAATTATAAGTTACCGTCGTTCCGAATTCTTGATAACCAACAAAAGGTTTCTCGCAAGGTACGGCTTTCCCTGGAAAAAGATGTACGATATTCCCCTCACAAACATCGAATATATTGACATGCACCAGCCCGCACTCGGCAACATTTTAAACTTCGGAAAGATCATCATGAAACACAACGGAGGGATCATTCGTTCCATTCGCATGATCCCGAACCCGATAGCATTCATTAAAAACGTTCAGGATCAGATATCCTCGCTTCAAGCACCTTATCAACATTGAAATCCTCCAACCCCATATAATATACCGCCGCATCAACCAATGCTTCCATAGGGGTCATACCAACGATCTCACTTCCCACAACATTGACGCCATATCTTTTTGCCTCTATACGGATAAGCTCGACAACCCGGTACAACGGTGTTTTCTTATAATCAGTCATGTTCATGGAAACCTGTGTGATATTCCTCTCTTTTAAGGCTATGCCGATAGCCTTGCAATATCTGAGCCCCCCGCTTATATGCCTTACCGCCTTTGCGATAGCATTGGCAACCATAATATTGTCCGTGTCGAGGTTCACGTTAAAGGCAATGAGCGGCATCCTTGCACCAATGGCAACTACGCCCGCTGTTGGGTGTATCTGCGCCTCCCCAAAATCAGGCCTCCAACCGGGTGATTTAATCTTTTCAGACATCCCCTCAAACTGCCCCTTCCGTATATCAGCCAAGTTCTTCCTTAGCGGGTTATCTGTGGAGGCTTCATAGAGAAAAACCGGGAGCCCGTAACTTTCCCAGACAGTCTTTGCCACTTTCTTTGAGAGCGAAACAGCATCTTCCATCGTTACGTTTCTGATCGGAACAAACGGAATTACATCCGCTGCCCCCATTCTTGGATGCTGACCGGTATGATGCCGCATATCAATAACTTCAACGGCTGCCCCCACTGCTTCAGCTACCGCATCACCCAGCAGATCGGGTTCGCCCACAACGGTAACTACCATACGATTGTGGTCTGCATCCCTCTCGCAGTTCAATAATTTTACACCCTCTTTTCCGCGAAATGGCGCAATAATCTTTTCAATTTTTTCTGAATCCCTTCCTTCACTGAAATTTGGTACACATTCCATGATCTTTTTCATCATATATCTCTCATGTATTGGTTTATCTTTTATTTGTAACACCTTGAATTCTATCAACTGTTTCGATGAATTTTTCTGCTATTTCAGTAACCGCCATTTTTGCAGCATCAAGGCCGGCAAGAACCGCGGTAACATCCATAGCGTTGGGGCCCCTCTTTGTGAGGAATGCATAGAGAAGAGTGTTTGTCTCCGAGTCAAAAAACTCTCCGGCAAACGTTACCGACCCGGTGAAGGACCCGCTCATACCGACAGCGCTTTTCCCGAGATTCAATGCGAGCCCCACAGGTATGATTCTTGTCACAACCGCCAATGCCGGTATGGTTGTCTCTAAACCTGCCAGCGTCAGTTTAATGCGAAGCACATCAGCACCAGGTTTGTCAACAATTGCATATTTGCCCTGCAAGACCCTTGCAAACTCACTCTTCATAAAATCAGCAACTGCATTAATATCTTTCAGGGACACACCTCCGAAACCGGCATCCTGTCCTTGATAGATTTCAACAGGATCAAAGAAGAATTTGATATATTTTTTCGCATTCACACCCTCTTTTTTGAATATCAATGTTTCAGGGGGGCTTGGCTGTGGCTGTAACCGGGATGACGATTCCAGGCCGGGGTATTTTTTCGGCTCATCCGCATGGCCCGTTCCAAAAGCTATCAGGGACAAAAGTATTACAATAAATATTACTTTTTTCATGTTTATCAATCTCCTGTACTGAATAATCATAGTAACCAAAACTTCACTATTGCTAATGGCTGCAAACCGCTGAATCTATATAGTGTGGAACGTTGAGAACATAGCCCCCGTTACATGAGGACAGGCATAGAGTATTTAAAACTCGCTCTACGCTAAACGCTATCCTCCAAGCCGCCGTATCATTAATCAAGAAAGGTGATAACCTCACCATCCGGAATTGGCCGTACACGTCCACCCTGATTCATATCACGCACTTTTCCCGCTGTTATAAAGGCACTATCCGGATAGCCGCGCTGTTCCCAGAATCCGGAAATATAACGATCCATCAGTTCAATCTTCACCACGCTCTTCGCTGACTTATAACCCCACAGATATGGACAGAAACACCTTACCGGTCCCCCGTAGTCCTCCTCAAGATATTCTCCGTCGAACTCATATGCAAGGAGGGTCTTTTCCTTAACAGCAATTTCGAGGGAAATAGATGTGTCATATATCTCCTTTATCGACCAGAAACGGATGCATTTTACATCAGGAGAAGCCTTAACGGCAGCCAGCATATCAGACACCTTTACGCCGCCCCATCCGCCCTTAACCGAGAATCGTGTAACACTTGTCAGGCGGGCATCAGCAATAGTCTTCGGCATTGACACAAGCTCCTGCCAATCAAATGTTTTTGGATTTTCGCAGAGTCCACTTACCTCGATGGTCCAGCCCCCGCGGTCAAGTACACCGGGATGTCCCTCAGCCCAGAAAACAGGCGTATTCAGTTCCTTTAACCGGCTCATTTATCGCAGTTCGCCTCCCGTTAATTTCCAGCAATCACCATCTTTCACCGTATCCCTCAATCAGAACAGGTTATCTCCTTCCCTTCTTATTCTTCCTGATCTTCTTCTCGTACGGCTCAATCTCACCGTCTCCTGTGATTTTGAACAGCATGCCGCTGGCAACGTCCTTGCCGACTCTCTTTACGGGCGTTTCTTCGAGAGGAACACCATTGCAGAAAGCCTGGTCTCCACGGATATACGGGACATCCTCGTCTTCCACGAGTTCCAGTTCGGAGCCGCCTGAGGGTACACCAACCTTCAGTGCCATCCAGCGCAGATAGGCTTTCGGCAGGTTCTTCTTCAGCAATGCTGCAACCTCCCTGTGGAGTTTCTTGCTGTCGGCACTCTTCACTGGCACTTCCAACCATGTTTCGATAGCTTCGCGATCTTGCTCGTCAGCGGTTTCAGGGTCAAACATCTCAGCAACCATTTCTTCCGCCTGTTTCTCGCTGAACCCTTCGTCATCAAACTCTTCGTCAACGTAATCAACCGTTTCGACTTCTTCCGCTTTGACTGTAATGCGTTCAGCAATCCTGGCGAGAACCTTCTCCACTATTTCATCCACGTCAATCTTAGGCATTACCCTCCTCCTTTGTCAGCTTGCGGCCCCGGTACGTCAAGCTCAGGCAGGTCCGCAAGCGGCTTATATGTTACAACAGCTTGTTTACGCCTTACTAAGAATTTGCTTTTCAGCATGAGCTTATGAATAACACAAGAAAAACAAACTATCAATACGAACGTGCTGATATCATAGTTAAAAACCCGAGATTGAGAGCTGATGTATTTAAATAAATACAAATTTATATAATAATTATAACATTGTATATGATATATATGATAAATTGTCTTAAGTTTATCAATTAACTTATAAGTTCTTCTATAATTTCAGATGCATCTCTTACAAATTTTGCACAATGAGTCTTAAGAATATTTTTTTCTTTGAATGCCTGTAAACCCTCCGGCGAACTCATGTCGCATCCGGTAAGTTCCCTGCAGACGATGGAACCATTTCGTGCTTTGAATTTTTCTACAAATTCTCCCACAGCCTGGTATGTTTTTTCTTTTGCAGGTTCGTCTTCTGCTCTTGTTTTGCCGTATTTGAGACCTATGACCATGAATGCGCCGGTCACTGCCCCGCACGCCTCGCCCATACGTGCCATACCCCCGCCGAAGGCTCCGGCAATCTTAAGGGCAGTCTCCATATCAATGCCAAATTTCGGGGCATACGCAGAAAAAACCGCCTGCGAACAACTGAACGTCTGTTTAAAACATTCCACTGCCTGTTCGGGTTTGTTCATATTCATACCCTCCGCAATTAGTGATTCGTGATTCGTTTAAATAGTCACAAACCACTATCTTTTCAACTATTTACTATTCACTATTCACTGCCTTTATCGCTTTTCGCTTTTCACAACTATTAAAAATTCGTCCCCCCTGCTTTATTGGCGACAGCAATAGCCTGATGGGCCATATCAATGGATTGGCCGAGCGTGTTCAGAACCTGTACCGGATTATGGAAACCCATACTGTTTTCTGCTGCAACAATATCCCAGTACCATTGTGCTTTCCGGACAAGCTCCCGCGCCTTATCCATATCCGCCTGTTTGGCCTTTCCAAGCATATTCACCTTTCCTATTACTTCATGGGCCTTCGCGACGGTTATGCCTGCAGTGTGCTGCAGCTGCCAGACATCGGCCTGTATGGTCTTTACACGGTCAAGGAACCATTCTTTCGTTTGGGTGTGACATGTACCGCATGACGCGTCGATATGCTTCATGGGGCTTGTCAGCCAGTGTGATGAATACTTTTGACCGCTCTCGCGCATGTAAGGCATATGACAATCCGCACAGGAAACCCCTGCCTTTCCATGCGCTCCGTTGCTCCATGTCTCAAAATCAGGGTGCTGCGCCTTTAGCATCTTTGCCTGCGAATCGGGATGCACCCAATCCTGGGTAAATCCATTGGGTGCCATCGCGTAATAGGCATACATCTGTTCAGGATGAAGTCCTTTATCCCACGGGAATATGACCCTTGTAGTTTCAGGCTCAAAATAATACTCAACATGGCATTGTGCGCAGACATAGCTTCGCATCTCTTCACGTGATGCCTTTTTTACATCTATCCCCCGCCGCTGCATGGCCTCTATAAAGGCAGGGTTGATGACCCGCAGATTCATTGTAGCCGGATCGTGGCAGTTAGCGCATACGACGGGCTGTTTCATCCTGGGCAGCAGTTCCGATAAAGGGGTTTTCGCGTATCCCCAGCCTTTCTCTTTATAGAAGTCGATAAGGTATGCTGATTTACAGGTCATACATGCCCCGGGGCTCGCCGGCGTGATCCTTTTTGTCTCCCTTAGGTCATCTACGGCATAGGGATGTCCGCGGTCTTCCGTGTAATCCTTGCTGAAGGCCATACCTTTGAAATTAATAAGTATCTCCTGCTGTTTTATGGAGTGCTGGACCTTCAGGCTGCCCCCGAAACCCGTAGGAGAAGCTGACATATCAAGGTTTTTCTGAAAGCTTTTATACTGAAGAGGGTATGACTTTCCCCATACAGCAGGGTCGTATTCGTTTGCAGGTATGGGCGTAATTTTTACAATAGAAGCGGGTTTTATTGCTATGGCCCTCGCTGTGACAAAAAGGACTGCGAGAAACACCATTACAACCAGCACCGTGATAAATCCGGTCTTCCTATTCATATTTCAGCCCTCCTTTCATTATATCCTGACCATGCACCAGATTATGATGACACTTCAGGCAATTCTGGCCGCCCCCCGACATGCACGTGTTTTCAATGGTCGAAAAGTGACAACGGAAACAATTACCGTTCATGATATCCTTCCCTTTGGAAGAAAGTCTGATATGGGCAGGATAATTACGGGTTACCTCATGCCAGAAGTCGTTGAGACCTGCCCGGGTTTTATATGCAAGCTTTCCGGCAATATTTGTATCCGGCATATGACATTCGATGCACGCAAACTGCTTGTGCCTTGATAGCTTCCACTGGGTATACTCTGTTTCCATACTGTGGCAGGCGCCGCAGAACCGGGAAGCGCCGCCAAACCGGTAGCCGCCCGCCAGCAGGAGCACCAGAACTATGCCTGCAGCCAAACCATACCAGAATCTACCCCCTCCGGAATGCCTGACAGGCCCCTGATTGAGGATTTCATCAATATCATATAGCAACTGCCTTTTAGAGAATTTCACTCACCACTGTCCTCTGTCTTCTGTCTTCTTTCACCTTATTTCCCATCTATCTTCAGTTTAAACGATGATTCCTTCTGACTTTCCTCCTCTTTAGTGATGCCCGCCATCTTTATCTTGAGCCTCAGGTCATTTGGCGCATCGGCATATGCTATCGCGTTATTGTAATCAATAACCCCTGATTTATAAAGGTCGAAGATATGCTGGTCAAAGGTCTGCATCCCTTCGTTGTAAGACGCTGCCATGGTCTCTTTCAATAGCCCTACATCACCTTTCAGGATAAGGTCCTTTATCCTTGCGCTATCGAGCAGGATCTCGATGGCTGCAACCCTCTTCCCCTCTATGGTCGGTATGAGCCTCTGGGATATAATGGCCCTGAGGTTAAGGGACAACTGCATGTATATCTGAAGATGCCGCTCCATGGGGAAAAAGTTCAGGATCCTTTCAAGGGCCTGGTTTGCGTTGTTCGAGTGGAGTGTACCGAGGGCAAGATGCCCTGTTTCGGCAAAGGTAATAGCATCCTCCATCGTCTCCGTATCCCGTATCTCGCCGATGAGGATTACATCCGGCGCCTGCCTCAGTGTATTCTTCAGGGCAGCCGCAAATGAATGGGTATCAAACCCGACCTCCCTCTGCGTGATAACACTCTGTTTGTGATTATGGACATACTCTACCGGGTCTTCGATGGTTATGATATGCCCTCGCTGGTTTGCGTTCCTATGGTCTATCATGGACGCCAGGGTCGTAGACTTTCCGCTTCCAGTTGCGCCGACGACAAGAATCAATCCATTTTTACCCATCATGATGTTCTTGAATATCTGGGGAAGCCCCACCTCGTCGATGCTTTTGATCTCTGTATTGATCCGCCTGATGACCAACCCTGCGCACCCCCTCTGTCTGAAGATATTGACCCTGAACCTGCCCAATTCGGGGTAATGAAGGGCGAGGTTCATCTCCATCTCTTCAGCAAAGATTTTTTTCTGCTTTTCATTCATCGCGCTGGCTGCAATTCGCTCAGTATCTTCAGCGGTCATCGGGGGTTCATCGTATGGCTGTGTAGCTCCCTGAATGCGGAACATGGCCGGCATACCGTTTGTTATGTAAATGTCCGATGCGCCCTTTTCTGACATATATTTTAAATATTCTAATATTTCTGCCATATTTCACCTCTGCTGAGCAGATTGCGGGAGCCAGAAGGCTACCTCATCCCTTGTCACGATGTTCTTCGCAAGCAATTCGTTTACGGAGGACTCCATTGTCTGCATCCCGACACCTTTGCTTGTCTGCATTATCGATGGAATCTGTGCAATTTTAGCTTCTCTTATGAGGTTACGGACAGCAGGTGTTCCAATCATGATCTCAAACGATGCTACCCTGCCCTTGCCGTCTTTTCTCTTGAAAAGGGCCTGTGTGACAACTGCCTGTATGGACTCCGAAAACATTGCACGCACCTGCGCCTGCTGTGCTGAAGGAAAAACGTCAATAACCCTGTCCACAGTCTTGGGGGCACCACTTGTATGTAATGTTCCGAAAACAAGATGCCCTGTTTCCGCCGCTGTCAAGGCAAGGGAGATTGTCTCCAGATCCCTCATCTCGCCTACGAGAATAATATCAGGGTCTTCGCGGAGCGCACTTCGTAAGGCATTTGAAAAACTCTTGGTATGAGGTCCAAGCTCCCTCTGGTTTACAAGACACTTTTTTGACCTATGGACAAACTCGATGGGATCTTCGATGGTTAATATATGTCCCATTTCTTCAGTATTAATCAGGTCGATAATTGCGGCAAGGGTGGTTGATTTTCCACTCCCTGTAGGACCTGTGACAAGACAAGAACAAGCCCCTTTTCCAGGTTTGCTATATCCCTGAAGACCTTCGGCAGGTTCAACTCTTCAAAGGTAGATATCTTGGTGGGAATTGTCCTGAAGACGGCAGCGTCACCCCTTTGCTGTTTAAAACAATTTACCCTGAATCGGGCAATGTCGCCCAGGCCAAAGGAAAAGTCCAGTTCGAGAAATTCTTCAAAGATTTTTCTCTGCTGATCATTTAAAATCTCATATATCATATTGTGCACATCATCCTTTTCAAGCGGCGGAACCTCAATTTTCCTCATATCTCCGTGTATTCTTACCATGGGAACCTCTCCGGCGCTGACATGAAGGTCGGACCCTTTGTTATCAACCATAAAAATGAGTAATTCCGATATATCCATAAAACCCTCCTCCTATAATGATTCCAACTCTTTGAATGTTGGTAAATCTTCGATACCCTTAAGTCCGTATACTTCTAAAAATTTGCCCGTTGTCCTGAATGTGATGGCTTTTCCAATCTCTTCATCCCTGCCTGCAATCTCGATTAATCTTTTACTGAGTAAATGTTTGATAACACGGGTAGAATCAACACCTCTTATGGCATCCACCTCCCTCTTTGTTACCGGCTGTCTGTAGGCAATCGCTGCAAGGGCCTCAAGCACTGATTTTGTCAACTCCACATCCTTTTCTTTCACAAATCTCTTGATCCATTCTTTATAATCAACCTTTGTCCTCATTTGAAAACCACCGGAAACCTGGACAATCTCCAACGCCCTCTCTGAATAATTGTACTCTTTTGTCAGTTCATTCAGAGAATCTTCCACATCTTTTAATGAACATCCTTCAAGCTTTTTAAATAATCCTTTTATCGTAACGGGTTTTGGTGATACGAAGAGAATCGCCTCTATAATCCGCTTGAGTTCCATTATTTCAAAAACCCCGACACCGCAGATAAGATACCATCAACTTCTTCAGGATAGACATGCCAGTTAATATTTTTTTCCCTGGCAAACCATGTAAATTGTCTTTTTGCATAGTGTCTTGTATGCTTTTTTATATCTTCTACCATATCTTCACGGGTAATTTCACCTTTAATATACTTGAGTATTTCCCTGTATCCTATGCTTGAAAAAGGCTTCTCTTTTTCGTTACAACCCATAATAAGTATATTTTTTACCTCTTCAAACCACCCGGCAGCAAACATATCCTCGACCCTTTTATTGATTCTTGAATAGAGTTCGTCCCGTTCCCTTCTGAGGCCAATCTTTAATGCATTGTAATGTGGTTCCCTGAAACCGTGGATTTTCCCCCATTCCGACATTTTCACACCTGTTGAGCGAAAAACCTCCATAGCCCTTACAACCCTTACCCTGTCACGAAAACTTATTCTCAGGGCATATTCAAGGTCCACATTCTTCAATTCTTCATAAAATTGTATCGGGTTGCATGCATATTCTTCGGTGAGGGTCTTTCTCATGCCGGTTTCTTTCGGCGCAAGGAACAAGCCATACAGCAACACCCTGATATACAAACCTGTACCTCCAACAAGAATGGGCACCTTACCCCTTTTTATGACATCTTTAATCGAAGAATCTGCCTTCTCCTTAAATATGGCAGCATTAAATTCCTCATCGGGTTTCACAATATCAATGAGGTGGTGAGGAATTTTATCCGTCTGCGCATTATCTGGTTTGGCAGTACCTATATTAAAGTGTTTATAGACCTGCATCGAGTCAGCATTGATAATCTCTCCGTCAAAAGTTCCGGCAAGGCGCATTGATAATTCGGACTTCCCGGTGCAGGTAGGACCAAGTATAATGATTATTTTGTCGTCATTTGATAACATTCAGAATATACAGTATAATGTAATTTATCATGTATTCAAGGGTTATTAAATTCTCAATCCTTTTAATCCTTCTGCCCGCTATTTTTGGCGGCAGTTTCGGGTACGGCCTCGTCAATTACCTTGAAATTCCTGATGTAAAACAGCTCGAGTCTCATAAACCCAAGTCATCAGCGAGGCTTTATGCAGATGACGGCAACCTGTTCGCCGAGCTTTTTGTGGAAAAAAGAGTACCCATTCCGATTACGGAAATGCCGAATCACCTCAAATACGCATTTATAGCCATTGAAGACGTGAGGTTCTACAAACATTTTGGTATTGATATAAGAAGTATCGGGAGGGCCGCTTTCAAGAACATCGCCCGTCAGGGAATCACAGAGGGGGCGTCCACCATAACGCAGCAGCTTGCAAGGAACTTATTCCTGACCTCCACAAAAAGTTTTAAAAGAAAAATCGAGGAAGTCGCCCTTGCGATTCAGATAGAGAGGGCTTACTCAAAGGATGAGATTCTCAATATGTATTTGAATCTCATTTACCTCGGTGAAGGCGCATATGGCGTTGAAGCGGCAAGCTATACCTATTTCCACAAAAAGGCAAGCCAATTAACCGTTGATGAATCGGCAACCCTGGCAGCACTCACAAAATCCCCATCAAAATTATCCCCGTTTAAAAATCCTTCAAGGGCTATTGAAAGAAGAAATATTGTACTGAGAAAAATGTACGATGCAGGATTCATTAATAAAAGCGCATATATGCAGGCGATGAAAACCCCTCTGGCCCTCGCACCATTCAGGGCCTACGAGAAAAAAACCGGATATTTTATCGAGTACGTGAAACAGAATCTTGACGAATTTGTAGAGGATTCGCAGGATATATACACCAAAGGGCTCAATATAAAAACCACAGTAAACCTTAAAATGACAGAACATGGCTATGAGGCGATTGAAAAAGGGTTACAGGGCTACAAAACAAGGCATCCCAGCGTAGCTGTGCTCCCTGAGGTTGCCCTAATAGCAATTGAAGTAAAGACGGGTGATATCAAGGTCATGATAGGCGGTAGGGATTTTACATCCTCGCCTTATAACAGGGCAGTTCAGGCAAAAAGACAGCCCGGTTCCGCCTTTAAACCCATCATCTATCTCGCCGCATTAGAGAAAGGTCTTCGCCCTGACACCATCCTGAGGGATGCGCCAATATCTTTCACAAACCCATACACAAAAGCAGTGTGGCAGCCAAGAAACTACAAAAATGAATATCATGGCGATGTAACTATACGGAAGGCGCTTGAACTGTCCCTAAACACTGCCAGCGTCCGACTGCTTGAAAGGGTCGGGATTGAAAACGTTATAGATATGGCAAAGAGGTTGAGCATAAACAGCGACTTTGCGCCAAACCTCTCTTTGGCCCTGGGCACAACGGAAATAATTCCCTTAGACCTTGCATCTGCCTATGCAACCTTTGCAAGGAACGGCATCTATATACCTTCAGTGGCTGTTAAAAATGTTTCCACTACAGAAGGAGAAGAAATTTATACCGAAGAAATCCTTAAAGAAAATGTAGTTTCCCCTGGGACCGCCTATGCGCTTGTTGATATAATGAAGGGGGTTATAAAAAAAGGGACTGCACGGAGCGCAGCATCTATGCCGTATTATCTTGCAGGAAAAACAGGCACCACCGATGACTTTAAAGATGCATGGTTCGTTGGTTTTTCGCCAAACCTGCTCTGCCTTGTCTGGATTGGATACGACAAACCTGTCAGCCTTGGCAACAAGGAGTCGGGAGGCACGGCAGCCTTGCCTATATGGATTGATTTCATGTCAAAGGTACTGCCCATGTATCCGAATGACGACTTTACTCAGCCCGACAAACCCGCCGACAACGATACCGCTCAACCTGCGAAACAACAGCAACCATAAGCTGTGTAAGTTGTAAATCCAAAATCCAGCCTAGTTCCTTAATATTTTTAACCTTGAACCTCGAACGTTAAACCTTGAACTGCATCATGCACCAGTTCGATCACCGTTATTTCAGGCGGGGCGAGAAAGCGCATCGGCGGACCCCATGTCCCTGTTCCGCTGCTTGTGTAAAGATACGATTTATCACTCATCTTGTGTAATCCGGTATAAAGCGGGAAAAAGATTTTTACAACATACCGGAATGGAAATATCTGCCCCTTATGTGTGTGGCCTGAAAGCTGAAGGTCAAAAAAATCCACAGCACCATGGTCAACAACAGGTCTGTGTTTGAGTAAAATGGTAAATTTCTCCTGTGGAAGGCCCGAAAGCAATGTCCTTTCATAAATGAAGTTATTTGTAAAGTTCACCCCTGCTGCGTCATCAACGCCGACAATATTAATAATGCCCACGACATCAACCCCTCTGCCCCTCAAAACCTTGAATCCTGCCTGTTCCATAAAATCGATTGAAGCGTCGATCCCGGCATAGTATTCATGATTACCCGTTATGGCAAATTTACCATAGGTCGGATTGATTCGTTTTAACGGCTCAATAGATGTTTTTAATTTGTTAAAGCGCCCGTCAATAAGGTCGCCTGTTGAGACAAGTATATCAGGTTTTATATCCCTGATTTTGTCAGCGATCTGTTCCATCCTTTTTTCCCCTATAATAAGGCCAATGTGTACATCGGAAATCTGAACAATTCTAATTGTACCCGCATTTTTTTGGATCTTCGGGGTTTTGATAGTTATTTTTTCAATTCTTATCTGCGTCGCCTCATAAAACCCGTATGGCGTGACTAACAAGGCACATACAAACGGAACAACAAAAAAATATCTGTCGGCATGTATAAATTTTGAAACGTCTGATTTTGATATAAGCCCAGCCAAATACACACACAATCTCAGGAAATCGATACAGATAGATATGGAAAAAAACAGAAACAGCACCACCATCCACGTGTACCCGACATAGGCCATGAAACGCGCAAAGTCATCATGACCGGCCTTTTCCATCAGGCGTACCGTAACGGGTGCAAAAACCATTATGAACATAAAAATGGTGATACAAATCCCGGCACGTTTGCCAAGTGGATAGGCACGTTTTAATTTCAGAAAAACATAAAAATGAAGTGTGCTGTAAAGTAAGAAAAAGCTGGCGAGGAAAAAATTCATTTCTTTAGAGAATTGTTTATGTTACGTCTGCAATACCTCCAGAAGTTTTATCTCAAAAATAAGGTCTTTACCGGCAAGGGGGTGGTTCAAATCAATTGTTACGCCTGCATCGCTTATGTCTGCAACGGTAACATTGGTAATTCCGCCTTCAGGTGAACTCATCTGCAACACCATCCCTACATCTAAATCAATATCTTCCGGTATGCGCGATTTATCAATAACGCCTACGAGATCATCTTTATAGGGACCGTATGCATCGTCCGCTGATATTGAAACCGTTTTAGTTTCCCCTTCGTTCATGCCAACTATGCCATTCTCAAACCCTGGAACCACCATTCCCCGCCCGATAGTAAATTCAAAGGGTTCTCTTTCAAGCGAGGAGTCAAAAATAGTACCATCACTTAATGTTCCGGAATAGTGAACTTTTACTTTATCATTCATCCTTGCCTGTACCATTTTTGTCCTCTTGTAAAATAAGCTGCGAACGATGGTTTACGCGTAATATTTAATGAGCAATATTTTTATATGCAAACACAGAAATGTAAAACGCCATGTTCGGAATATATCTGTTTGTTAACGGGATTATATTAATATCTTCGAGGGCCGCCTCTTCCTTTTTGCCTATCTCTTGTCGGGCGTGCTTCATCGACAGTTATGGTGCGCCCCATGAACTGGGTACCATTCAAGTCTTTCTTCACCTTCTCAGCTTCCATCTGTGTTGCCATCTCAACAAATCCAAAACCTTTGCCCTCAATGATCCGTATATCTCTCACTTCTCCAAACTGTCCAAACAACTCTTTCAACTGTTCACTGCTTACCGAGTAGCTGAGATTCCCTACATAGAGTTTACTACCTTCCATTCTATCTCCTCCTTGAATTTTTCTTCATGCTTCTTTTGGAGATAGAGGCAATGAACCGCATATGCTCCATACTGAAACATTTATTGCATGTAAAAATCATTGAACCAATTGAACCAATGAAGTATCATAAATTATATATTGAAAAAAAGAAAGTATTTTAACTATAAATCTTTTAGTAACTTTTGCAATATTAATTCATTATGTGTTATACTTGAAAGTCGTGTTCTCAATTTATCCACCTTTTACTAACGGGCGATCAGTCGAAACACATAAAGGCTCAAAGCCACAAATAAACAAATCGATACAGGATTTGCAAAAAAAGAGAAAAAAACTATGACGA
>CAYMTB010000039.1:0-19339 GCA_964393225.1 uncultured Syntrophorhabdaceae bacterium | reverse complement strand
TGCCGGCATTAAGGGAAACCTCCCTGTAGATGCCCTCTACGTCGTGTGCATCGAGCCTTTCAAAATCTTTTTCCACAGGGGTTACAATGACGCCGCCCATTTCAATAACAGCAGGGCTGACCACAACCCGGTCACTAACTTCTTTGAAAAAGGCATCGGGCCGGTGTTTTGCACGCGGGAAAACAAGGAGACGCCATTTTCCTTCTTTGTGGAAAACAGCAATATTAACCATTGGCTCCTCATCTGCATGATGGACTTTTTTTATAGCTGCGAGGATCTCTTTAAACATGCTCGCAATATAAGCAGGGTCGTCTCCTTCAATGACTATAATCTCACGTCCAAGGCCTCTTGCGCGTAAAATATAAGCACCGCCAACCCCGGTTATCATGGTAAGACTATTTTCTTCCAGGCATTCCTTTTCAATCGGCATCTGTCCGGAAGGGATTGCCTGAAAATGAAGGTGATCCGGTGCGGAAGCGCCGCATTTCGGTCCATTATAGAGTATTGTCCACCGGTAGCCAAAATCGCCTGAGAGCTGAAGGAGGGTATCTATATGTTCAGCAATGGTCTGTGGATGATGGTTTAAGCGGGAGATAGTTAAATGAGAAGGGAAAACCGGCGCCGGGTTGCACAGGATAAGGTATGTATCACGGTACAGGATACCTTCCTGTGCTTTCGGGAGATTATTGAGGCAGAGGAAACACGGCCGGCCGTTTATTGCTTTTTCTGCCACATCGGCCATGGTGCTCCTGATTCTTCCTGGATTGTGCTGAACGCGGACGGAAAATCCACCACATGGAATCTCGCGTATCTTCACGTTCTTCAGCGATTTATATCCTTCCCGGAGCTGCGGCCATGTTTTTTTCTGTTCTGACAGAAGTTCGAGGCAGAGGCTTGACAGGTTTGTCAAATTGTTGTCACCGGCAAAGGCCGCATATATCTTATCTACAGGGGTCGAGGGTTCAAGGGGTCGATGGGTCAAGGGTTAAACCCTTTCATCATTTTTTGCCTTGCAAGAATTTCATCAGTCCGAACCTTATCTTTAAAGGCGTCATTATGGTTTGCCTCTTCGATAGAAAGCGCCGCATCGGTATTTCCTTCCCAGCGCCTGCAAAGGTAGAGACTTTCATAAATCCTCCCGACCCGGTATTCCCGGCAAATTCGCAGCGCCACCGTATAATCCTCGCCATAGCTGACATCGAAAAATCCTATATTTCGTATAACGCTGGTATTGAATGCACGCGGGGCACCAAGACCGTTTATGCGCAAGGCATTATTGTGACCATTATCGTAAGTCCATTCGGAATGGTCGATGAGCCCCGGTGGGATAGTTTCAAGATTGAAATTGACGATGGTGTATGAACCGATTACCATTGCGTAGTTTCCCTCGCGGAGCATGTCGACTATTTTCCGGAGGGTGCCGGTATCACCATAGAGGTCATCAGAATCAAGCTGAACCGCATAGCGCCCGCAAGCCTCGCTACAAATTGCTTCGTTCCAGCATCCGCCGATGCGAAGATCGGTCCTCACAGGGACAATATGTTTCAGAGCAGGATATTGCCTGGCCAGGCCCGAGAGGACTGCCGTTGTCCCGTCTGTAGAGTGGTTGTCCACAACGATAACATTGAAAGGAAAGTCCGCTTCCTGTGAAAAAGCGCTCTTCACGGCATCAGAAATTGTTCCATTACGATTCCTTACAGGTATGATTATCGATGCCTCTGTGGAAAAAGACTGTGATTCACTGCTGGTGTTTATTAGAGCATCTGCCGGAAGATATGCCCCTATTTTTCTGAGATAATCAGTAAATACGAGCTCCATTTCCTTCTGAACGAACTGGTTTTGTGGGTCCACATAGGCAAAGTGTTTCCCAGCATCTGCGGAATTATCCTCACCGGCCAATGTGTAGAGCGGTTCCTGAATGTGATGTATCTGGTGTTCGATAGAGACCTTCAAACGAAGTGAATAGATACCTGCATATTGGATTTGCGGTATTCCGCCATACTTTTCAAAGGCCTTTCTGACGGCTGTTGTCGAAAAAAGCATTGCTGAGCCAAAGTCAAAATCATCGCGGACGCTCCCCATCTGATAATCATTCAGCAGATGAACGATCTTCTTCTCTTCTTTATCTGTCTCATAGAAATCAGAATAGACCATGCCTGCCTTCGTAGACTCAGCTGCATCAAGCATTATCAGCAGCCCGTCAGGCTCAAACAAAACCTGTCCAACTTTCGGCAAAATAAGAATATACTTCGTTCGGGTCTCGGCCAGGGCATGCTCAAGTGTTTCCTTTGATGTGAGAGGGTTACCCGCAAAGACGCGGCACCTGTCCATATTTAAACCAACCGGCTCCCTGCTTAAAATGATGGCGTTCTCGACCAGGCCGGAACCTGCAAGGGAATGCAGGGTCTTCTCAAAACGGGGATCAGGATTGTACGGGATAACTGCGGTGATAGGTTTCATTGTGCCTTGTATAATAACATATTCCGTTTATTTTCTTGCATTTCTTTTTCGTACCGTATAATACTGAGTAAAACCATTTTGGTATATTGAATGCTCACTCATGCAGAGATTAAAACAATTCATGTATACGGCCCGGGAGGCCTCGACCCCTTGAACCCTCGGCCCCTTGACACCTCGGCCCCTGTATTTATCGAACCGCATATCACTGTGGGCATTATGGACTGGCAGCATGAGGTCTATGGATGTCTGAACGGTGATTTTTACGGGGACGGATTCGGGCCCGTATCAGGAAGATTTTCCGCAAAGGCTGTTGACGGGGAGGTTGTCCTTACCAATGAACATGGGTACGAAATTACCTGTTCTCCTCGGGTCAAGCTCATTGCCGGAAATAATTCGACCTTCACCCTCCTCCGTGTAACCATAGGGATCAGTTTCCACTGGGAGAGGGCAGAGGATCAGACCTTTCAGGGAAATCTGGTTTTAAAGGCCCGTGTGGGTGGGACAATAGCTGCCATCAATGAAATCCCCCTTGAGAATTATCTGAAAAGCGTGATCTCTTCGGAGATGAGCGGCAACGCGCCAGCGGAGTTCCTGAATGCCCACGCCATAATGTCCCGGAGCTGGCTCCTTGCAGCTCTCAGCCGTAAGAAGAAAGCAAAAGAGGTACCTGAGTCCGGGGAGAGAGAAGCCGACAGGGAAGATGAGATAGTACGCTGGTATGAACAGGAAGACCACGACCTCTATGATGTCTGTGCTGATGACCATTGTCAACGTTACCAGGGCATCACGAAGATTGTCTCACGCGGGGCCGGAGAAGCTGTCCGGCAAACCAGCGGCCAAGTCATTACATATGGTGATGAAATCTGTGATGCACGTTATTATAAGGCCTGCGGAGGGATTACGGAAGATTTCAGGACAGCCTGGGAAAACAGAAAAATACCATATCTGAGCAGCATTTCGGACGCCCCGGTTTTTCATCACCCGATCCTGACCGAAGAAGAGGCAAAACGCTGGGTCTTCTCTGAACCTGATGCATACTGCAATACAAAAGATAAGGATATTCTCGAAACAATCCTTCCCGATTTTGACCGGGAGACTCAGGGGTTTTTTCGCTGGAAGGCGGAATATTCCCGGAAGGAACTGGAAGGGATCCTGCTGGAGAAATCAGGTTTTGATTTCGGTACTCTTACGGAAATCAAACCCCTTCAGCGCGGTCCTTCAGGGCGGATTTTCCGGCTGAGGATCATAGGTTCGAAGAAAAGCATAATCGTCGGAAAGGAGCTTGAAATACGGCGCTGGCTCTCCAGAACCCATCTCTACAGCAGCGCATTTATTGTGAAGAAGCAATATGATGCTCACGGGGAAATAGAACGATTTGTTTTTCGCGGCGCCGGCTGGGGACACGGTGTGGGACTTTGTCAGATAGGCGCTGCTGTCATGGCAGGCAAAGGTTTTGGAACAGAGGAAATTCTGAAGCACTATTTCCCGGGTACAGAAATACAGAGGATATATTGAGCAGGCGGCGGTTTAAAACAGCCTTTATCCTCGGCGCCGGGTTAGGGACACGGCTTCGCCCCCTGACAGAGCGATGTCCAAAACCACTTTTAGAGCTTGGGGGGCGTCCCATTATCACATATGCGATGGAACACCTCCTTGGCGTTGGCGTAGAACATTTCATTGTAAACACCCATCATTACGCGGAAGTCTATTCAGGGATGTTTCCTGACAGGCAGTGGCGGGGCATCCCCATTACCTTCTGTCATGAACCGGTGCTGCTTGATACGGCAGGAGGACTCAAAAATATTGAAGGTCTCCTGGATGATGATGAGGCAATTCTATGCTACAACGGGGACGTAGTGACTGATTTTCCTCTGCTGAAGCTCATCGCAGCACATGAAGAGAAGCGACCGGAAGCAACACTTGTGCTGAGAAGCAGCGGCCCTCTTTTGAATGTGAACATCGATGAGCGCGGCGATATCTGCGATCTCCGGCACACACTAAAAAACCCCGGGGTGCAAAGCTGCCTTTTCACAGGTATCTATGCCGTAGAAACAACATTTCTACGTTTCCTTGAGGCCGGCAAGATTGAATCCGTCATCCCTGTCTTTCTCAGAAGAATCTTGGAAAGACGGGGATCTATCCGGGGAGCCGTTGTTGATAAAGGCCGGTGGTGCGACATCGGCTCCATCGAAGCATACGAAAGCCTGAAAGCTGTCATGGAGGATAGATGAAATCGCAGGAAGATATGATCCGTTTTGCGCGGGAGGCCCTTGGGTTTCCAGAATCAGTCCCCATGGAATTTGCACCCATGGCAGTAAGGGGGTCAGACCGGACCTTCTTCAAGTTGAAATGGAATCATACGCATTCTGCGATCCTGATACATTATGACCCGAAGCGGGTCGAGAACACATATTACGCGGACATTGCATTGTTTCTCCGTGAAATCCATATCCCTGTGCCCGGGCTTATCCGCCATGACCCCCCGCGCTGCCTCATGCTCATGGAAGACATGGGGGATACAGACCTATGGTCCCTCAGGTGCACCCCATGGGAAGTCCGGCGAACCCTTTACCAGAAGACGCTTGCCATTGTTCACAGGCTTCATTCCTTCCAGGAAAAAAACCTGCCCTCAGGGCGTGTGAGGCTTATGGAGGGCTTTGGTCCCGTCCTCTACCACTGGGAACGTGATTATTTCAGGGATCATTTTGTGAAAGGCATATGCGGAATCGAGCTTGAGTCAACCCCGGAGCAGGAACTCGAAAAAGAACTTTCCATCCTTGCAGAAAGGCTTGCAGGGACAATCCGTTCTCTCGTGCACCGTGATCTGCAGTCCCAGAATGTGATGATCCATGACGGAGAACCCTTCCTCATCGACTTCCAGGGGATGCGGATGGGCTGCCCTTTTTACGATCTCGGCTCGCTTCTCAATGATCCTTATGTGGATTTTTCTGAAGAAGAGATTGATGAACTTCTGTCCTTTTATTACGTGCTGTCAAACTGGGATCTCGATTGGGAAGCATTCCAGGATTATTTCTGGGAGGCTTCAGCACAGCGCCTCATGCAGGCCCTCGGCGCCTATGGATTTTTAGGTCTTACAAAAGGGCTTAATGACTTTCTTGCGTATATCCCTGCCGGACTCCGGAACCTTCTTAATGCAGCCTCACGGGCACCATCGCTGCCCAGACTCCGTGAACTCGCCCTGATGTGTCAGGAACAGATTGAACGCAATATTATACAGGCCTGATTGCTTCGTACCGATAAAAAGCAATTCAGAAATAAAATTTGCTGCAACAGCCTGAAAAGACCGATCTCTTTAACTATTGGCTAAACGTTCCTGCAATTCTTTAAGTTGATTTTTCATTTCAACCGGTAAATCTGAACCAAATGTTTTAAAGAATTTTTCGATATCTTTAGCTTCTTCCATCCAATCATTTTTATCAATGATAAAAGTTTTTCCATAGTTTCATCCGGAATTGTTAAACCGCTTAAATCAAGACCATCAGCTTTTGGAATAAACCCGATTGGTGTCAGCTTGGAGCCAGCCGTCTTCTTACAGCGGCCTATAATCCATTCGAGCACACGCAAATTTTCACTAAAACCGGGCCACATAAATTTGCCATTTTCGTCTAAGCGGAACCAGTTGACATGGAAAATTTTAGGCGGTTTGTCCATCTTTTTACCCATATCCAGCCAATGCTGAAAATACTGACCCATGTTATATCCACAGAATGGCAGCATTGCCATTGGATCACGCCGTACTTCACCCTGTTTTCCAAATTGAGCAGCCGTACGTTCAGAAGCCATCGTTGCACCAACAAATATGCCATGCTTCCAATCAAATGATTCGAAAACAAGCGGTACAACGCCTGCCCGGCGGCCGCCGAATACAATTGCATCAATGAGAACACCATGATGATGATCTATGCGATTGGAAATCGAAGGACATTGTGTTATCGGAGCTGTAAAACGGCTATTAGGATGTGCACCGTTCACTTTATTCCCCTTTTTATCTATCATGCCCGGTTTCCATGGTTTCCCTTCCCAGTTAATACCTTCTGCGGGAGTATCTCCATCCATGTCCTCCCACCAGATATCTTTATCTTTGGTCAGAAGTACATTTGTAAATATTGTATTCTTTCTTATTGTTTCCATTGCATTCGGATTTGATTTTGTATTGGTACCCGGCGCGACACCAAAAAATCCTGCTTCAGGATTAATTGCCCACAGCCTGCCGTCTGTATCTATACGCATCCACGCGATATCATCACCAACAGTCCAAACGCGATAGCCTTTATGTTTCAATCCTTCAGGCGGAATCAACATGGCAAGGTTTGTCTTCCCGCATGCGCTCGGGAATGCGGCTGCTATATATCTAATATGGCCGCTTGGATCTTCAACCCCCATGATAAGCATGTGTTCTGCAAGCCAACCTTCGGATTTTGCGAGAAAACTTGCAATGCGAAGCGCCAGACATTTTTTTCCTAACAATACATTGCCGCCATACCCGGAGCCGACACTCCAGATTGCGTTATCTTCAGGGAAATGAAGAATAAATCTTCGTTTATCATCTAAATCTGCCTTGCCGTGTAAGCACTTTGTAAACTTACCCTGCATACCCAGCTTTTTTAATACCGTATCTCCGATATGAGCCATAATACGCATATTCAGTACGACATAAATACTGTCAGTTAATTCAATCCCGATTTTCGAAAACGGCGATCCAACCGGCCCCATAGAGAATGGAACAACGTACATAGTCCGTCCTCTCATAGACCCATTAAATATGTCTCCTGCTTTTCTGTATCCTTCCTCAGGCAGCATCCAGTTATTTGTCGGACCCGCCATTTTTTTTGTTGAAGTACATATGAAAGTTAAATGCTCTGTCCGTGCAACATCGTTTGCGGCGGTTCTATGAAAAAAACACCCCGGCCATTTTTCCTGATTCAGCTCAACAAGTTCGCCCGTACTAACAGCCTCCTGTTCGAGCCGTTTTTTCTCCTCTTCTGACCCGTCGCACCATACAATGTTATCCGGCTGGCACATTTCTGCCATTTCGATAACCCATATCTTTAATTGAGCATGTTTTGTCGGCCACATCGTAATATTATATGTATTTACCATTGCTGTACTCCTTGTTTATTTTCTTCCGCATTAAATCCTGATTTTATATTTTTTATCCTGCCCCGTCTTTATCTCATCCTTGTAAAAGGAAAGAAATTTTATCTTTTTATTACCCGTTAATAAGAAGCAGGTGTATTTTAGTTGATAAGGCATTGCTTATTAACAGTTTGTCAGTATAGGACATGGCAACCTTGCATGTCAAGTGGTAAAAAACAGTAATAATAAACCCGGATTTATCATTAGAATCACTATCGGTGTCGGATAATCCCCGCAGGAATTGGATGTTTAGAGGGTTAGCTAAATATCCAAACATCCAAACATCCAACCCTCCAATCATCCAATTGCAGGCAGATGATAGAGCGGCGTCAGCATAGTTCCCGGTCATCAAAGTGCACAAAGGCGTCGAAGATGTCTCCGCTTACCTTTGAAAAGCTACTCTCAATGACAAAGCTGCCTTCTTCGATATCCATCTGATGCCATGTGATTGTGATGCCTGCCTTTTGAAACCGCTCAATGTTTAAACGCCTCTGCCCTACAAGATGGGGGATATCTCTGCTATTGATGTGGGCAATTACATCACCTTTCAGCGAATGTTTATCAATCAGGGCCTTCACCCCGAGGTAGAATGTCTGTGACCTAACAAGGTATCCGAAGGCCGGGTGATAATGGCCTGCAACAACTTTATCCTTAATGATCTCATTGTCGGTAATCCCGATTTTCACGGTCTTTACGTTGTGCTTCAAGGCGGTGAGATAGATGAAAACCGCCCTGTCAAGGGCTTCGTCAAAGGGAATTGGTACAAAAACACCATTTTTATACATTGTTTGCAAGGGTGTATCTGCTATGACAACGAGCGGGTAGATTCTTATGTAATGCGGGTTCAACTGGACAGTATTGCTTGCTGTTGTTATTACATCGCTCCATGATTCTCCGGGAAGTCCCACCATAACCTGAATAGCAACGTTAAAGCCTTCACCTTTCAAGGCGTGAAAGGTTGTAAGAAACTCATTGACTGTATGCTGCCTGTTCAGTTCCCTGAGGATATCGTTATTGAAAGTGGGCATTCCGAGCTCGATGACGGTTACATTGTTTTCCTTTAAGATACGAATCGTTTCATTTTTGAGGGGAACGGGTTTTGTGGAGATCCGGAAGTTTGTAATCCTGTCTTTATAGGGCTCGAAGTAATTGAAAAGGGTTCTCAATGAAGAGGGATCGACATTAAAAATATTCCCTCCGTACAGACCGATTTCAAAGGCATCTTTATTGACGTTAAGCGAATATTTTATGGTGGAACGGACATCATCATCCAGAACGTTTGTTATATACCCCTGATTGCAGTATATGCAGCGATCAGCGCAGCCGAGATGAGGGAGGAAGACGGGGATGATCATGAAGAAACAGTGAATAGTGAAAAGTGAAAAGTGAAAAGTGAAAAAGCGAGGGGCCAAGGAGCCAAGGGGTCGAGGGGTCGAGGATTTATTTGTTGAGTAGGTTGAGTGGTTGAGTGGTTAAGTATGGGATTTTCCTTACTTAACTTACTCACCTTACTCACCTAATTTTACCTCTTTTTTACTGCTAAAGTCCCAGAAAGGCCTTTTTAATTGACTCTGCATTGAGGAGCTCTTTGCCTGTCCCTTCCTGGATTGTCCTGCCCGTCTGGAGAACATATCCGCGGTCACATATCTCAAGGGATTCAAAGACGTTCTGTTCCACGAGAAGTATGGTTTTTCCTATTGTCCTGAGTTTTGCAACGGCTTCGAGCATTTCATCTACCAGTTTCGGCATGAGTCCCAGAGAAGGTTCGTCAAGCATGAGGAGCTTCGGATTTGACATGAGACCCCTCCCGATGGCAAGCATCTGCTGCTCGCCGCCGCTTAAAGTGCCGCTCAACTGTGAGCGCCTCTCTTTCAACCGCGGGAAAAGGCTGTATGTAAAATCGAGGTTTTTCTTTGTTTCCTCAGCATTATTTAAAATATATGCTCCAAGCTCAAGGTTTTCTTCCACTGTGAGAGGCCCGAATATGAGACGCGCTTCAGGGATATAGGTAATGCCAAGCTTGACGATATCCGGTGTTGACAGTTTGTGTATATCTTTGCCTTCGAACTGTATTGACCCTTTCGTCGGATGAAGAGCCCCGGCAATAGTCTTAAGGAGAGTGCTTTTCCCCGACCCGTTTGAGCCTACCACGGTGATAAGCTCTCCCTGCCTGACATGAAGGGAAACATTGTGAACAACGGGTATACCGCTGTAGCGGACTTCGATCTCAGTGACTTTTAGCATATTTCTCTCCCAGGTATGCCTTGATCACATCTTCGTTTTTGACGATTTCACCGGGCAGACCTTCCGCGATCTTTTCGCCATAATCAAGTACAATGACACGATGAGAAACAGACATAACCATCTCCATAATATGCTCAATAAGCAGGAGCGTCACACCTTTCTCAGCGGTGAGTCTCCTCAGGAGCAATACCAGTTCATCCGTCTCCGTATGGTTTAAGCCTGATGCGACTTCGTCAAGCATAAGCAATTCAGGCTTTGTTGCCAATGCCCTGGCAAGCCCTACCTTTCTCTGCATTGCAATGGGTAATTCATTCAGGTAATATGCTTTTACACTTCCCAGTCCAAGAAAATTGAGCACCTCGGAGGCCTCTGACTGTGCCGCATGCCGGTCATCGGTCCTGCAGAATGCGCCTACCATAACATTTTCGATGACGCTCATACCGGTTGTTACCTTCATGACCTGAAATGTCCTGCCGATACCTGCCCTGTTTGTGTCAAAGGGCCTTAATCCCGTTATGTCCTTTTCTTTAAAGATTACTTTTCCTGAATCAGGCTTATAATAACCGACAATACAGTTGAAGAGGGTTGTTTTTCCGGCACCGTTGGGGCCGATAAGACCAACAATCTCACCCTGTTCGATCTGGAACGAGACGTTGTTGTTTGCCACAAGTCCGCCAAAATCCTTTACAATGTTCGATATTTCAAGAAATGCCACAATCAGCTCCCTTTTCTTCTGAACTGTTCAATGATGCCCCAGATGCCCTTCGGTTGATAGGCAGAGACCACCATTATAAGCATTGCATAGATCATAAAATCAAGGCCGACCAGCCCTTTGTGGCCGCCAAGCCAGCTTCCGAGGAAACGGTCAAGGGGAACAAGAAAGGCAGCACCGATAATAGGCCCCCAGAGGGAGCCTGCCCCTCCGAGCATTGCCATAAGGGCAATTTTAATAGAAAGGTCCAGGTCCATGACAGAAGCAGGGTCTATGTAAAGATTGTAGACGGCCATAAAACCGCCGCCGACGGCAACGAAGGCTGAGGCAATGGTGTATGCCTTTATCTTGCACCAGCGTATATCAATACCAAGGCTTTCAGCGGCATCTTCATCGTCCTTTATCATCCTTAACTGATAGCCCAGTTTTGATCTGCGGAACCAGTTCATGTAAAAGAGGGCCGCATAGAAAAGTACCATGATGAAATAGTAGTAATATGTGTCGGATTTAAACTGCATGTAGAGAAAATCAGGATGGTCATGTATCGGAAGTTCTATCCCTTTGGAGGCGCCTACCAGTTTCCAGTTTGCAAAAATATCCTGCAGCACGAGGGATGTACAGATCGTGGCAATGGCAAAGTAATGCCCTTTAAGACGGAATAAGGGATAGCCGATCATGAAGGAATAGCCAACGGCAAACAGAACCCCGATGGGCATGGATACCCAGAACGGGATATTCCACCACACCATGGCGAGGGCAACGGTATATGCGCCGATTCCCACATATTGTGCCTTGCCGAGCTCCACCTGTCCGCCATACCCGCCTATCGTATTCCACCCCATTCCAAAGAGGGAGAACAGGAGAAATTGAATCATGACCGCCTTTACAAATGACCCGGACCCAAGCCAGGGGAAGATGAGCAGAAAGATGGAAAAGATGATAAGGCCGATCTGTTCGGCCCTTGAAAAATCTCTGAAATCGAAAGCGTCTTTTAGTTTTTCCATCCAAATAACCCCTGAGGTCTGAAAACAACAATGATAAAATAAGTAAGATAGACTACGGTAAATTTAAAATGAGGACCGAGGAAATCCGAGTTCACGAGAGCACCGAAGACGGGGAAAACCATTTCGAGAATGCCTACAAGTAACCCGGCGAAAAAGACCCCTTTAATGCTCCCGAAACCGCCCAGCGCGACACAGGCAAAAGCGATCATGACAAAGAGAAGGCCTACCGTGGGGTAGACATAATAGAAATTCGCCAGCAGCCCCCCGGCAATACCCACTGTACCGCCGCCTATAGCCCACGCGATGGCATTCATCTTGTCTGTCCTGATGCCCATGTAAGAGGCGGCTTCCTTGTTTATCGATGTTGCCTTGAGGGCCTTTCCTGTTTTTGTTTTATTGAGAAAATAGTATACAAACGCAAAGGCAAACAGGCTGAGTATGCCTGCAGCAAGTTTTGTCCAGTCAAAAATGAAGGGACCGATGGAGAGGGATTTTCCAATCAGGATGCCCTTCTGGATGATCCGGTAATCTATTCCAAAGAGGAACTGCGCAAGGTATCGAAGAAATAGCATGAGACCGAATGTCCCGAAGAGTTGAGCGATTGCAGGGCCCCGGAGGAGATACCTGATCAGGCCGTAATAGGACGCTATCCCGAGTAGAACTCCAACAAGGGCAGCCACGGGAAGCGTAAAAAGGGGATCAATGTCAAGGAGGAGACTCGTCCAGTAGGTGGTGTACATACCGATCATGAGGAATTCGCCATGGGCAAAGTTGACGATGTCCATAACACCCCATATAATGTTCAATCCAAGGGCAACAAGTGCAAAAAGAAGCCCCATCAGAATTCCCTGTAATAAAGCATCAATTAAAGTCATAGTTATGCCTCAAAAAAACAAATAAACCTATTCCTTAGATATAATTCAGCAGGTGGGGATTGCGGATTGAAAAATCTGCAATCCCCACCTGCGCTGCAAGCGTCTTGGCGGACAGGTGCAATCCGCAATTTACATTACTTCCATCCCGGGAACGGATAGATCATATTGGCAGTGGCAAGCTCAAAGGGGTAAATGATCTCGAGATCGATTTTGCCTTCCTTCGTCTTCTGGTACTGCCCGATAAGCCCTCTGCCGAGAATATTCTGGCCCGTTGCATCAAATTTAACCCCCGCCCATGGCATAACCAGATCGTTGGCGGGAATATTCATCTCATTGCATGCCTTCTGAATAGCCTTTGGATCGGTTGAACCGGCTTGATTAAGGGCATATGCCCATGCCTGGACCCCTACGACTGAACGGGCAGTTGCGCCTGTAAGATCATCGCCGTATTTTTTCTTGTAAAGGGCATTGACCTGGCCTGCAACCTTCTTTACCTTTGTAATCTTTGCGATAAAGACTGTTCTCGTTAAAACACCGTTCGTGTCAGCACCAAGCGTTTTAACAAAATCAGCCATTTCAAAGCCGGCATTCTGTCCCCAGAAAAAGTTCGTTGATGCCCTCATGCCCTTCAAGGTTCTGATCATGAGGAGTGAGTCAGAGAGGTAGGATGCAAACAGCATGACATCCGGCTTAACGGAAACAAGAGCCTTTGCCTCGGAGGTAAGGTCCGGTGAGTTTGCGTTGTATAGTATCCCTTTCGTTATATTAAAACTGTATTCTTTGGCGTAGCCTTCAATCGATTTCGCTACGCTTGAACCCCATTCGGTGTTTTCACAGGCGTATGCAATGTTTTTCAACTGGTCTTTGGGAACAGCCTTTACGCCCTTCACCTTTCCTTCAGTCAATCCTTTGAGGAGTTCAAAGAGGTCCTTGTTGAACATCTCGTCATGAGGGGTTGTCCGCCAGAACCATTTCAATCCTCTCTTGGTAAGCTCGGGGGATGTCGATGAATCATTGATCATGGGGATACCATATCGCTCGGCCACAGCGCTGACGGTCTTTGTAACTGAGCTATGGTAGGCGCCCATTAACCCTACGACCTTGTCGTCAAGAATAAGTCTTTTTGCAAGGTCTGCTCCACGGTCAGGCTCGCCGCGATGGTCTGCGAAGATCAGTTTGATTTTAGCGCCGCCTAAATTCGGTATTCCTCCCCACTGTGCCATGGGTATATCAACACCGGGAGTTTTGTTGTTGATAATATCTGCAGTCAGTTCTGCTGCCCTCTGAAGGTCTCTCCCGATTGTAGCTGCAGCGCCTGATAATGGATAAAGAACACCGATCCTGATCTCTTTTTCCTGCGCAGAAAGCGGGGGAGCTACAAAAAGAAGGGTCAGGAACAAAACGATGAAAAAAAGAACCGTTTTTCGATATTTCATTGTACTACCTCCTGTAGTGTTTTTGTGGATATGTCATAAAGCTGTGCTTTTTGTTCCAGAGTTGTTTCTGCTTCCTTTTGTTCAACCATTTCAAGTGCAACCCCGTCACCGGGTTTAAGGTGGGCAAAAAGATCCTGGTCAGCCTTGATAACTACTCCCAGACGTGCATACCCGCCTATAGTTCTTTCGTGCAGCATAATGATGGGTAAGCCGTCACCGGGTATCTGTATGGTGCCGGGGAGAATGCCTTCGGAGATAATGCTCTTTTCAGTCCCTTCTTTAAATACCAACAGCTCACCCTCTAACCTGATACCCGTTCGATTCGACTTGGAAGAAACGTTATACCATGAGAATGCCTTTTTTTCAAACAATCTCCTGAGAGATTCTGGTTCGAAGTATTCAAATTCCGGACCCTTTAAAAAGTGAAGTATGTGGGGAGGGTTCATGGCCGGTATGTTTTTTTCATGTATTACGTTCGGCTTTTCCATCCCTGCCCCTGTAATCCTGATTTTGTCGCCTTTCACGAATGGTCTGCCATTGAATCCACCAAACCTGCACTCAAGGTTCGTTGAAAAACTGTCTATTGCCCACTCCGCATCCATTTTTCCGGAAAAACCAACGTAGTAACGAAAACCTTCAAGGATGGCTTTTACCTTCAATATACTCCCTTTTTGCGCGCAAAACGATGTCCATGGCCTCAACGGCTCATCATTGAGTGTAGCTTCCACCCTGGCACCTGTAATAGCGCATGTCACGTCTGTATCGATTCGAAAGGAAAAGTCATGACCCATAACTTCAAGGGCAGGGGTACCGGATGGGTTTTTTAACAATACGTTAAGTGTTTTGAAAGCGAACAAATCTAGTGCGGCAGAGGGAGGAACGCCGGAGTCCGCATAACCGTACCTTCCTTCATCAACTATCAGCGATAACCAGCCGGGATGTAGTATTTCAATCATGCCCTGATAAACCTCACTCTATCGCCCATCTTCATCAGGCAATACGGCGCAGCCGTGTGGTCAAACAGCTTTGCTTCAGTCTTTCCAATAATCTGCCACCCGCCCGGAGATTCATAGGTATATACGCCGGTCTGGAGCTGTGCAAGCCCGACAGAACCCTTTGGAACCTTAACTCGCGGTGTTTCGAGACGCGGGACATATAACCTTTTATCCAGACTGCCAAGATAGGGAAACCCTGGCATAAACCCGATTGTATAAACAGTATATACGGTTGACGTATGGAGGTCTATCACTTCATCTTCTGAAAGTTTTGTGTAGGAAACAACAAACCCCATGTCCGGACCGCCTTCACCCCCATAAACGACCGGGATTTCGTGAACTGCCGGTTCAGGGATATTAAAGGTGTTTATACAGGATTCTCTTTCTGCCAGATAAGAAACAAGTTTTTCGAAAGAGATTGTTCTGCTGTTAAAATGAATGAGGCAGGACGTGAAAGATGGTATAATATCAAAGATTTCCTTAAGGCCAAGTGATTTCAGGTATAAATAATACCTTCTCACTTTTTCGTTGATAACGGGGTCGATTCTGTCTCCGAATACGATACGAATCCCGTCTTCTCCATATCTGAAATATTCCATAATCACTGCAGCTCTTTAAAATATTTTAGTCTGAGGTTCTTACACAAAACTCAACAGCGGTTTTACCTCTACACCTTCTCTCATCAAATACGCTTTTATTTTTTTTGCTGCTTCTATACTTTCCTGGTTGTCGCCATGTATGCAAAGGGTGTCGATATCCATTTCTATCCATTTACCATTAACACTCTCTATGCCCTTCTCCTTCACCATGCGTACAGCCCGTGCGGCAATCAGTTCGTTATCATGCAGAACCGCTTCCTTATATTTCCTGGGAAGGAGTTCTCCTTCATCCGTGTAATTTCTGTCAGGAAAAGCTTCTAATGCAAGCCTTATTCCTTGCTCCTTACAGGTCTTTTTTAATGCCGCAGTCCTTTTTGTCCCGAGTGTGAGAAAAATAATACCGCCAAAGGCCTTTCTGGAAGGCTCAACAATATTCAGAAACAATTTTTCCTGGTTCACTAAATAGTTATAAAGCGCACCATGGAGTTTTACATGCTGAATAGACATTTCATATAAATCAAGAAACCCTTTCAAAGCGCCAATCTGATAAATAACATAATTGATAAGTTCCGGTTCACTCACATCCATGAACCTCCTCCCGAACCCTAACAAATCAGGATAACCGGGATGGGCGCCGGGCATGACCCCATGTTCCTTGCAAAGCCTTACGGTTTTTTCCATAACATTCGGGTCAGAGGCATGGAAACCGCAGGCAATATTTGCAGAAGTTATATGCCCGACGACTTTTTCGTCGTTTCCAATCTTATAATCCCCGAAGGATTCCCCCATGTCACAGTTAATATCAACAGTATATCGCATGAGTTTATAATAACAAAAAATGATTATGATGTGAATAATAAAATGGGGAATGCAAAACGCATTCCCCATTGTTTCATACAATTACTTTACTTACTCAACTACTCAACTTACTTGCTGCATCTACTTAGTGTGCCTTAAGATAATCAATACAGAACTTCAATGCTTCGTCGCCAGGCAGGCCTTTTGCCTTTGCGTTCTTCACATATTCATCAAGCAATGGTTTTACCTTTGCTGCCCATTTCGCATCTTCCTCTTTGGAGAGGGCTATAATCTTGTTGCCCTTAGCCTTTGAAAATTCATAGCCTTCCTTGTCAGCATTATCCCATACCTGGCCCTGCTTCACTATCCATTCTTTGCTCACATCTTCAAATACCTTCTGGACATCGGCTGGAAGTGCATTCCATTTTGCCTTATTCATAATGACAAACATGCTTGCCGTATAGGCAGAACCAAAATTCTGGGTTGTTGACTTAACGACTTCGCCCCATTTCCAGCCCTTTAATGCCTCTTCGGGGGCCATTGCACCGTCTGCAACACCGGTACGGAGTGCATCGTATGTCTCAGGCATGGTTGTTCCTACAGGCGCAGCACCGAGTGCGGAGACAACCTTTGCGGCAAGACCGGTTGCCCTGATCTTCATACCCTTTAATTCATCGAGAGTGGCTACAGGTTTCTTTGTATGGAGGATGCCCGGGCCATGTGCGTGAAGAAAGAGCACCTTTACTTCATCAAGCTCTTTCGGTTTGAATTTGGCGTAGAATTCATTCACAAGCCCTGTTGCCTGAACGCCGTTCCTGTATCCCAATGGGAGGTCAAATACTTCGATGAGGGGGAATTTTCCTCTTGTGTAAGCAAAGACGCTCTCTCCGATATCAGCAATACCCTTTACGACGTTGTCATACGTTTGGGCTGCAGGGGTAAGCGTGCCGCCCGGATAGTAGGTAATCTTAACTTTACCGTTGGTCCTCTTTTCCACTTCTTTACACCATGCTTCCATTATCTTACTGTTGTCATGCGGTGCCGGGAAGAAGTTGGAGAAGTTGAGCTTTATCTCTTTCTGCTGTGCCGATGCGAGATTGGGAAGCGTGATGAGACAGAAAGACATGAACAGAACGAAAAGAAAAAGCTTTACTGCAAAATGTTTTTTCATGAAACCCCTCCTAACGTTTTTTTCTCTTTATATGAAATTAAAACTTCTTTGTCAACCCTTTTCTATGACCTGAAGGCTTGTTAGAGCTTAGTATTCAGTATAATGAACAATTTATAAACTACTAACATATCAATATAATATGCAATGTAACTCACCTGTTTATTATAATAAATATAATTTGGTAATAAATTAACTTGACTTTTTGGCAAATATTGTAAATAATTACCACTCGTGAAAAATGAATATTGTTGTAACTTTTCAATCAGGAGGTTAGAATATGGCAAAAGAAAAGATGGTCTGTCCTATTTCGAAGGGAATCTGTGTGGATTGCGCAATTTACAGGGGCAGGCACTACTATCTCTGTTATTCAAAAGGGTATCATGGAAGTCTATTGGAGTCGGGATTAATTGACAATATAAAAGTGAAGCCTAATGCGGGGACAGATGTGAAATTTGGCATGCCGGATAATATTCTAACGAGTCCGAAATGTATCCGGAACATAGAAGACAGGATAATGGATATGCAGTTATGCAGTTCGGAAAGATAGCATTGAAGAAGAATCTATAGAAAGGAGAGGATTATGATATACGATTTTAACTATCTAAAACCTGGTTCACTTAATGAAGCGCTTTCCATGCTCTCAGAGCATAAGGACGAGTGCAAGGTGATCTGCGGCGGCCAATCACTGCTCATCGTGATGAGACAGGGGATGGTTGCACCGGAATACCTTCTCGACATCAAGCATGTAAAAGAACTGAATTACATTTCTTTTGATGCAAAAGATGGACTGAAGATCGGCGCCACAACGACCCACCGGACGATCGAGAAGTCAGATGTGATCGCTAAAAACTACCCGGTGCTGGTGGCTATGGAGAACAAGCTCGCATCTATTCAGACCCGTAACTGGGGAACTATCGGCGGCAACCTTGCGCACGCCGATCCGGCAGGCGATCCTGCGCCAGTTCTCATCTCATTGAAGGCAAGCATTAAAGTCGGCGGCGTAAACGGCGAGAGGACATTCCCGCTGGATGAGTTTTCTGTTGACTATTTTGCTACTCAAACGAATGAAGATGAAATTGTCCTCGAGATTCAGGTCCCCGTACCGGAACCAAAGACAGGAGCAGCCTATCAGAAGTTTAACCTCCTGGACAGCGATATGGGTATTGTTGCTGCTGCAGCGTCTGTAACGCTGAATAACGATGGAACCTGCAAAGACGTCAGGGTTGTTCTCGGCAACGCAGGGCCTGTACCGCTCCGCGTAAAGAAAGTGGAAGAATTGCTTATAGGGAAAAAATATGACGAAGCACTTTTTGCTGAAGCAGGAAAAATTGCATCCGAAGAATGCGAACCTGTAGACGATATTCACGCATCTGAAGCACACAGAAGACACATCATCGGTGTTCTCACGAAAAGGATGCTGAAGAAGGCCTGGGATCAGGCCGGTGCTTAATAGCGAAGGAGGTCGATAGATATGGAAAAGCAAATACTAAAATTAGCAATTAATGGCCAGGATTATGAAGTTTTCATAAACCCGAAGACGTTACTCGTCGAGGTCATCAGAGATCACCTCGGTTTTACCGGTACAAAAAGGGGCTGCGAAACGGTTTCATGCGGCGCCTGTACGGTAACCGTTAATGGTGCGGCAGTTAAGTCCTGTTCTGTTCTTGCAGTGCAGGTGGAAGGCATGAACGTTGTTACATCTGAAGGTCTTGAAGATAACGGCAAGCTGAGCCCCATCCAGAAGGCTTTTCTTGATTACGGTTCCTACCAGTGCGGTTTCTGCACATCCGGTATGCTTATGTCTGCTGCCGCATTCCTCGATGAGAACAAAAGCCCTACGAAGCATGAGATAAAAGAAAGCATCGAGGGCAACATCTGCCGCTGCACC
>CAYMTB010000038.1:0-19409 GCA_964393225.1 uncultured Syntrophorhabdaceae bacterium | reverse complement strand
GCCATAACAGCCGCCTACACACATGACCGTACCGAAGTTATCTATCTCTGTTTCATTTCCCAGCGGGCCGACGCATGTTGCCACAGAATCACCCGCAGCAAGACCGGCAAGGGCGCCCGTTGATGCACCCACCTCCATAAAGATAATGGTAATCGTGCCCTTTTCTTCGTCCCAGTCTGCAACAGACAAGGGGATACGCTCACCCTCATCATTTGCCCGGACAATAACAAACTGCCCCGGTTTCACCTTGGAAGCTATATCGGGCGCCTCAAGGGTGAGAAGGTGCATATTGGGAACAATCATTTTACGTTCAATAATCCTGTTCATCTTACCCTCCCTTTAACTCTATAACTTTTATTCCCGATACAACCTCGCCGAGGGGTATGCCCCTGTAGCTGCTTTTCCACGCTGCAGGTTTTCCTTTCCCGTGAGTCTTAATGTTGCCTTTTACCTCAATTTTCTTGAATTCAATCCGCTTTTTCACGGCGGGGAACCCTTTTATTATTTTTTTAATCTCTCCCTGTATTGAAGACACATCATTGAACTTCATCTTTCCCTTACTCATCTTTTCGGCAATACTCTTAAATATCCACCGGTCAGGCTTCGCATCCGTGTACGGAGCCACCGCCTCTTTCACCTGCAAAACCCTTCCTTCAGCACTGATAACCGTCCCCGATGCCTCGGTAAAAAGACTCACAGGGAGAATTAAGTCAGGTTGACGGGAAGATTTTGCCGGCAGTGCGTTCTGATAAATGAGGTATTCACATTCGGGAAGGGAATCGAATGAAGCATCACCAATAAGATAGATAAGTTTCCGCTTTTTTCTGAGGTCAATATGCATCCGTTCAGCCTTGAGAACTACGGCCTTGTCTGCAGGAGCCTCTTTAATCATTTCGCCCGGTTTAATGCCCGGAAAGGCGCCCATTGCAAACATCCCTGCAAGGTTTGTATATTGATGGGCAACAACAACCTTCCATGAGTACTCGTTTTTCAGTCTTTCAATGCTTCTCAGAATCTTTCCCCTGTCAGGTGAATCGATGATCCCCGGTCCCACAATCAGTACATTATGTGATAAACCGGAGAATCTTTCGCATGTCTTGTCAAGGTCACTCCCCCACATCTCCGCAAGGTCGGCAAAACGTTTCTCCGCCTTACCTTTTGACATGCGGCTCATCGTAAGGTCTAACACATCGGCCCATCTCGATGAATCTACAACAAAGGCCATCCCTGAGAGAAGATCGAGGTTGGATTCAAAGGAATTGAGACTTATTAGAGCGGCTCCTGCCTGGGCGGCTTGTTTGGCCTTCACCCCAACAGGGGGATAGCCATAGGTAGAATCAAAGCCAACAGCCAGGATGCCCTGCGCCTTTTCAATTGTTTCAAAGGGCTCAGAGGCAAGGGCCAGATTTATGAAAGATACGGCATCTCCATCAAGGTCAAAGATAAAGGATGATGCTATTTCTTCAGACCCTGAGACCTGCCTTATAAACTGCTGCGCTGCAAAAAGATCCTCATTCAGGAGTTGCGGTGAAACCACAATCAGGCAATCATCGGGTTTCAGACCGGATAATTTCCCGGCAGCTTTTGCGATAGCCTCTTCCCAGGATATATCGTTGTATCCTGCCGGCGTCATTTCTTTGGGTGTGCCATAGCGAAGCGGACTATGGACATATTCGGTAATTCCAAACCTCCCTTTTACACAGATAATACCGTGCTCCACTGCCGAATCGTAATCCGGCAGGGCATCTATGACATCGGTTTTCGTCGTCTGGAGGATTAGCCTGCACCCTGCAGAGCAATAATTGCAGGTTGTTGCGACCTGTCCTTCCGGCTTCCCGTACCATTTGCTTACCTTTACGCTTAAGGCCCCTGTGGGACATGCTGTAACGCAGGCACCACAGAACTCGCACCCTGCATCGATATGGGAGCGCTCAAAGGCAGGGCCTATGGTGGTTATCCTTCCGCGCTGTTTGAAGCTCAATGTGCCGTTGAGTCGTACATTGTTGCAGACACGGACACAACGCCCGCACAGGATGCAGAGGTTATAATCACGGTCATAGAAGGGGTCATATTTTTCAACAGGAAAATTACGGTAATAGACAGGATATGATGTCTCCGTCAAACCGATATTCTCTGCAATCTGCTGAAGTTCGCAGCGATGGTCGTTGGGACAGTAACGGCACCCTGTCGTTGCACCCACTTTGCGTATTGTCCCCATATACTGTTTACATTCATCCTGTTCGGAACAGAAGAGACAGCTTGCCGGGTGCTCGCTCAGGAGCAGTTTGAGCACCTCCTGCCGCAGACTCCTCACTTCAGCGGTGTCAGTGCGGATAACCATCCCCTCTTCAACAGGTGTGGTACATGATGTGGGAAAGCCCCTTAAACCGTCCACCTCTACTACGCACAACCTGCATGCGCCGTAGGAAGACAAATGTTCCATGGCACACAAAGATGGAATATAGATCTGATGTTCCCGTGCGGCCTGCAGTATTGTCTGATTCGGCCGGGCGTCTATCTTTTTGTTGTCGATTGTGATTTGGGTTGTTTTTTCTTTTGTCATGATCTCTTCTCCGCAGTCCTAATAACGATAGCATCGCCGGCAATGGCTTCAAATCGGCAGATTTCATAGCAGGAACGGCACTTGATACATTTTGTCTTATCAAGATTGTGCGGTTCTGATCTCGGTCCCGATATTGCCCCTGTGGGACAGGCCTTCACACAGGACTGACACCCTGTGCATTTTTCTTTTATCACACGGTACTCGATAAGGTCTTTACAGACAACAGCCCTGCATCGGCCATCCTTGATGTGTTCCAGGTATTCATTCCTGAAATACCTGAGCGTCGTAAGAACCGGATTAGGGGCTGTCTGACCGAGACCGCAGAGCGCACCCTTTTTGATCGTGTCGCCCAGTGTTCTTAGTGTCAGCAGGTCTTCGGGAATACCTTCACCGTGGGTTATTCTCTCCAATATCTCCACCATATGCCGCGTCCCCACACGGCACGGTATGCATTTACCGCATGACTCCTTCTGTGTAAAATCAAGGAAATATTTTGCTACATCAACAACACAGGTATCTTCGTCCATGATGATGAGGCCGCCGGAACCCATAATCGAGCCTGCCGATGCAAGCGATTCATAGTCTACGGCAAGATCGAGGAATTCTTCAGACAGGCATCCGCCGGAAGGTCCTCCTGTCTGTATCGCCTTGAAAGGTTTCTGCACACCTCCGCCGATATCAAATATGATTTCCCTCAACGTTGTGCCGAGCTGAACTTCAATAAGACCGGTGCGGCGTATCTTTCCGACTAATGAAAATGTCTTGGTCCCCCTGTTTCCTTCCCTGCCGAATTTATTGTACCACTCGGCACCGTTCCGCAGGATGTTGGGGATCGTTCCGAGCGTCTCCACATTGTTGATGATTGTGGGACATCCGAAAAGACCCGATATGGCCGGGAACGGCGGACGTGAACGGGGCATGCCCCTCTTGCCTTCAATGGATGCGATAAGGGCTGTCTCTTCGCCGCATACAAAGGCTCCAGCCCCCTCCTTTATCGTTATATCAAAATTGAATGCAGAACCGAGAATATTCTTCCCGAGGAGTCCATATTCCTTCATCTGTTTTATGGCAGTTTTCAATCTCTCTATGGCAAGGGGATACTCAGCCCTGATGTAAACAATGCCTTTGCTTGCCCCTATGGCATATCCGGCAATCATCATGCCTTCAAGCACAGCATGAGTGTCAGACTCAATGAGCGATCTGTTCATGAACGCACCGGGGTCACCTTCGTCAGCATTGCATATCAGATATTTCTGCTCACCGGGCGTATTCCTGCAGACAGTCCATTTTTTAAAGGTCGGGAATCCGGCACCTCCCCTTCCCCTTATGCCAGCCTGGCGGACAACACCTGTGACATCCTCAGGGGACATCTGCAAGGCATTCATCAAGCCCTGATATCCTTCCATGGCAAGGTACTGGTCAATATCCTCAGGGTCAATAAGACCGCAGTTTCTGAGTACGATCCTCACCTGGGGTTTCAACATGGGGAGTTCATAAAATGGAGGTATACCGTTGAAGGCGCTGCTCCCGAAATTACCAATCGCAGCCTTTGTGAAAGGAACCCCGTCGAGCAGTTGAGATTTCAAAATGTTATTGAGCGTTCTGGCATTCACGTTGGAGTAGCTCACCCTCGGCTGTCCCGGCATCTTGATATCCACAAGGGGCTCAAGATAGCAGGGTCCTATACACCCGACCTGAATCACCTTTGCAGAAATGTTATTTTCTTTTATGAACTTTTCAGTCTCCGATATCAGCTCAAGCGCTCCGGCAGCCCTCCCGCAGGATGCAGCGCCAATATAGACGATAGGCTCTTTATTATTCTCTATCCCTTCCCATTTCTTCTTTGCCGATGTGATTTTCTTTTTTAGTTTATTCATATTGTTTTAATAGCTCCGATAATTTGTTTACGGTCATTCTGCTGTATATATCGGCATCAATTTGAACAACAGGAGATAATGCGCAGCATCCAAGACATGCAACCCGCTCCAGATCGAACCGTCTATCCGGGGTGGTTTCCCCGCAGCTTATCCCCAATTCGCGCTCCAGCATTTCAAGCAAAGTGGCGCCCCCTCTCACATGGCAGGCTGTTCCAAGGCATACCTTCACAGAATGGCGCCCCGGAGCAGTGAAACGAAACTGGGCATAAAAGGAGGAGACACCAAAGATCTGGTTTTCAGAAATACGGAGGTATCTGGAGATGTGTTTTACCGATTCAGGAGTGATGTAGCCTAATTCCCTCTGAACATTCTGAAGAATCGGTATGAGTTGATCCGGCTTACGTTGATACTTTTCGAAGATCACTTCAATAACTTCGGGCATAAAATTCCCCCTGACATCACGCTATACGCGTATATTTTGATACTGCAAACTTTGATTTTTTCTGAATAGAAAATGGCGGGGATTTTGGCAGTTTACACAATAAAAAATAATTCTACTCGTTTCTCTCATAATCCCCTTGTATACAATTTTTAGGCAAAGGATAATGTTTTGTCAAGTATAATTTTTAAAAAATTAAATCGCCCGGTCACAATATAAATTATTATCTGTAAAAAATCCCCCCTGCAAAACTCACTGACGATTGGCCATCAGTCCACTGTTTATAGCTTACAATCCGGCAAAGGGAGTCATTCAGAAGTCTTAGCTGGAAGTAAATGGGCGTCAAGCCGCATATCCTTCTCCTGTCTTTCTCTTTTTGTATTGTTTTGATAAAGGTATCAGCATCAATATTCTTTATGTCTTCAAGGATTGCTTCGTCTTTTGACTTCGATTCGCTGAGCGTGAATGAATTGAGTAAATATGTATCGCCGAACTGGGCGCCAATATGTGCAAGATCAGCGCCTGATAAGATAATATAAGGCTTTCCATGCCGGGCAAGCATATCTTTAAAGTTTCCGATAATATCTTCTATTTCCTGATCCGGCAAATCTTTTTCGCCGGCAATATATTCATGCATTGAACCTGTAAGGATAGGAAGAATCTCAATATCCTTCTGTATAACAAACTGCAGGAGGGGCAGCTGTAATTCTATGGAGTGCTCATTTCTGTGGGGCCATTCATCGATGTATTGCCGCAGGATTGTGTTTTCTTTTATACGCCGGATCAAATCTTTTGAGCAGGGAACCACATCGAGAGGCGTTGAAAAATCTTTAGCAGATATGCTCCATATTTTTTCCATTGGGTGGTGACAGGTACCAAGTATAATTATGAGGGTTTTATCTGTATTTTTTAAATGCCCGTAAGTTTCCTGATACACTTCCATTCCCCTTGCATAATCAATATGGGGGGCGAGGATGCCGGTTATGTTGGCTGAAGGCTCCACGATTTCCTTGAACATTTCATCGAGAAACGCAAGAAATTCCATCTTATTTGATGCATAACTCTTACCTGCCAGGCATGCCTCTCTTACAGGTTCATTTTCATATGCCTCTTTTAACTGTATGAGGTGGTTTTTGAAGTTGTCGTTGTATAAAAGATAATGTGCATCCAATGTTTCCATAAAATTCTGGATATGTTCAATATAAATGAGGTTTCCGAATGTCCTCATATATTCTGCCTGAATATCTCTTAATGACCTTGTCCCGTCCATTAGAGAAAGAAGAAACAAGGCGTCCTTTGACACAACAAGAGGGTTCCCCATGATCCCCTCAGTGTCCTTTAGCAATATCATTTCCCTGCCTTCCTGTCTTACGGGAAACGCCTCAATATACCGTATCCTGGGGTAATCCACGACAATGTATATAGCACGAAAGGGTTCAAGGGGTCCAGGGTTCAGGTAAAGAGTTCGGGCTGAACAAAAACAATTTCCGTGAATGCTGAAAACTGTTGACAATATGCACATGAAATTTAACAATGAAGAAAAAGGAGGGGTCTTATGAAAAAGTTGCACTACGCGTGGATCATTGCATTTACAGGGACGCTTGTTACAATCCTTGCCCACGGCTTCGGGAGAATGTCATATTCCGTAATATTGCCCTCCATGAAGGACGGTCTGACGCTGAGCTATACCCAGTTGGGCTCAATCGCGACGGGTAATTTTATAGGGTATCTCTGTCTCGCCATCATCGGAGGGTTTCTTGCAGCCCGTTTCGGGGTCAGGAGGGTTGTTTTCATATCCCTTCTCATAATAGGTGTAAGTCTTTTTCTTACAGGGTTTTCAAATTCTTTCATTTACGCGTTTTTTATGAGACTCGTTACAGGAACGGGGAACGGAGGGAGTTATGTCCCGATTATGGCACTCCCTGCCGCCTGGTTTGTTATGAAAAAAAGAGGCCTTGCAACAGGCATAGTTTCGGGTGGCATAGGAGCCGGACTCTTTTTTTCAGGGATTGTTCTCCCGCCTGTCATATCAGCCTTCGGAAAGGAAGGGTGGAGATATGCGTGGTTCTTGCTGGGGATTACTGTATTCATCCTTGCATTCGTCTGTTATGCGTTTTTAAAAAATAACCCGAAAGAAAAAGGTCTCACCATGTATGGCGGGGAAGAAGAACAAAAAGGCGGACCAAAGGTTACACTGTTTTCAGCATTCAAGGATGTAGTGGTAGAACCGGAGATATGGAAGCTTGGCTGTGTTTATTTCATGTACGGGTTTTCCTATATTATTTACCTCACATTTTTTGTCGCATACCTCACAAAAGAAATGGGTGTAGCCCCTGTTGCCGCAGGAAGGATATTTGCTGTTCTTGGTGTTTTCAGTATCTTCTGCGGTGTTATTTACGGCTGGATATCAGATGTACTCGGCAGGAGATACGGCTCCATGATCGCATATCTCACACTCATGCTTTCATACATCATCTTTGCCTTCTGGAAGGATTACACAGGTTTTTATGTGTCTGCAGTAGTTTTCGGTATTGCTGCTTTCTCAATACCAACAATTATGGCAGCAGCCTCCGGCGATGCGGTAGGCGGAAGACTGGCACCGGCAGGCCTCGGCTTTATTACACTCTTTTTCGGCATAGGTCAGGCGCTGGGACCTGCAATAGGCGGATACATAAAGGACGTGACGGGTTCTTTCACAAATGCCTTTATCCTGTCTGCAATAGTTTCCTTCGCAGGCGCATTAGGTTCTCTGATTCTGAGGAAAAAGACATAGCCTTTTTAATAAAAGCTGGTTGACAGATAAGATAATGTATAATATATATCAAGAAAAAATTACTAGCGAGGTGACAACTCCATGGGATCTACAATCTCTTTTTTAGAATTTTTTTCAGGCAAAGAGTTTGCTGTACCGCTGTGGGAAGTGGTGCTGCTTGTACTTCTTAATTCAGGCTGTCTGCTCCTGGGCAGACACAAGCTCGGGCTCATCATTTCATATCTGTTTGTCTTCTACTGGGGATTTATTTTTAACAGAGGGGTCTTTACAGACCTCTTTGGTAATATGACATGGGGGTTATATTTGTATGCCATTTCCGGGCTTGGGATGGCGATTATAGCCGTCTTCGGGCTTTTCGTCAAGGCAAGGCAATAAAATAAAATTATCCACAATGCATCGGGTTAATGCTATAATAAATAATTATGCCAATGCAGACAGCGATGATTAAAAGAACGGGGGAGCCAGCATGAGTAACTTTTTTCTCGGTATTATTGCCCTTTCAGCCATTGCTCTGGTTTGTGCATTGATATATGTTCTGATGGAACTGAAAGAAACGATAAAATCTTTAAGGCAGTTTATCAAGACCTCGGATGACGCTTTGAAACCTACGATCGAAGAACTCCAGCAGACATTGATAAGCATACGGCGGGTCACTGATAACGTTGGCGTGGTTACGGACGATGTGAAGATATTATCGGGCTCCGTAAGGGAAGTTGGTAAAAATGTACAGCAGATCAGCAGGTCGATAAACAGTGTTACAACAACCTGCACCCTTCGCGCATCCGGTTTGAGGGCCGGCATAAAGGCCGCTTCATCAGTATTATTGAAAGGGTTTTTAGCAAAAAAATAAAATTATAGAAAAGGAGACAGCCATGGAACAGGAAGAAAAATGTTGCAACACCGGTTCAGTACTTCTTGCTTTTTTCATCGGAGGAGTTGTTGGTGCAGGAATAGCATTATTAACAGCACCCAAATTAGGGCAGGAAACAAGGGAACAGATAAAAAAATTAGCCGATGATGCAAAACAGAAGGCAGAGGTTTATATTGAAGATGTGAAAAACAAGGCAGCTACTGTAGTGGAAAAAGGCAAAGAACTGCTTGAAAAGGAAAAGACTGTCATATCTGCCGCAATCGACGCAGGCAAAGAGGCATACGAAAAAGAAAAGGCATAACCCCCGGGCATTGCCGGCAGATGCAGCATACTTAATCTGTAGAATAGTTTTATAACAGGATTAAAGGGAATATACATAACTACAAATAGATTTTATACCATTGCGCTTTTTTTTCTTGTTTTGCTTCTGGGGTATTTAAGCTATCAGATATTAAAACCTTTTATATCCTCGATTGCATGGGCTATTGTGCTTTCAATAGTATTTTATCCTGTTTATGCCTTTCTTCTCAAGTACCTGAAGTGGCAGCCTTTAACATCGCTCACAACACTTCTTCTGATTATACTTGTTATATTCGGGCCGTTTTCATATTTATCGTACCTCCTCACCCAGGAGGCAAACTCTTTAATTGAACATTTAAAAAACGGGCATTTTGATACTGTTGAGAAATTATTCGAACATCCGTTTATCAGTAATATCCTTGATAAGATATCGTCTTTTTTCAATATGAGCGCCGCGGAGCTTCAAAAAACTGTTTCTCATAACATCTCTTTGCTGGGTAATGAATCTATGGGGATTATCAAGAGCGGTCTGGGAAATGTTGCCTCTGCCGCATTGAATTTTATTTTTATGTTCTTTTCAATCTTTTTCTTCCTTGAAGACGGCCCGAAATTTCTCGACAGATTGGGCGGCTACATGCCCTTTGGAAAGAGAGAGAGGGATAAGCTCGTTAAGCAGGTAAAGGATATCGTCATATCAACCATTTATGGCGGGGTTACCGTTGCGATTGTTCAGGGGGCCATCGGAGGCATTGTCTTTTCTATTCTCAGCATCCCTTCTCCTGTTTTATGGGGGCTTGCAATGTTCATCACTTCTTTTGTCCCCATGCTCGGGACATTTATTGTTTGGGGCCCGGCTACAGTTTACCTCTTATTAAACGGCAACTATGTCAAGTCTGTTATCCTGATTCTCATCGGCATATTTGTCATCAGCATGGTGGACAATATCTTAAGGCCGCTCATCATTAAAGGTAAAATGAAAATGCCTATCCTTGCTATTTTTTTCAGTATTCTCGGAGGAATAAAACTCTTTGGCTTAATAGGTTTCATCATGGGTCCACTTGTGCTCGCCCTCTTTGTTTCGGTTGTTGAAATCTGGCGGTATACCGAGGAGGAACGGGCGGCAAAATCATGAAAACCTCGATGTACGCTGCATTATAACTGGAGTTTCCTGACCTCCCTCATTCGATATGGACGGAACACTGTTTCCCTCGCTGCTCCCTGCGCGCGCTTTACCCACTAACGATCTGGCATCACTCAATGTGTGAACTCGTCGTACCTCCTCAAACAGCACACATTGTCCCTTCAGGAAAGTTCTGTCATGTCATAGTGGGTACCCAAACCGTGCTCGAAGTCGCGACTCGCGTAACGGTTTAACGGCGGAGCCGCAAAGTTCTTCCTGCTCATTTTCAAAATTACTGGCATATGTATGTTTGGGCAACAGGCCGTAAAGATAATCCATAATCCCTACTCCATAATCCAATTACGATAAGCCTCAGACAGAGTCTACTTGCAGCTCGACGGTGCCGGTTTACCTGCAAAGCGATCGGCAATCCAATTCATAAAATCGGCCTGCGCTTGTGCCGGCACCCTGAGGTGATCGGTCTTCGCATAATGTGTATAAGTAATAGCGGTTCCTGAAGTGCACGCCCTTTTGACATATGCTTCGCTCGCAGCAGGAAAGATTATGGGGTCATCATCGCCCTGATAGACGGCTATGGGCACTTTAGCCGGGACTATCCCCAGGGCCACCTGTTCGATGCGCTTGAGCCACGCCTCCTGATTGAGCAGATCCGTCCTCATCGCAGGCCCCTTCCAGGCCTGGATGTAATCAAGGGATGTGCCCATCTGCTTGTTGCACTGAAATTTCGAGGCCTCCTTGATGTACTCTTCTCCTAACGGGGTAAATACATCGGAAAACTTAAGTTCTGGAAAAGTCATAATCATGGCATATCGAGCCATGGCGGTCTCGGCGCCCATCATGGTCGTCAGCTTCTTGCCTGATGCGACCATCTCTATTTCAATCTTACTCTGTTCCAACGCGTTCACGGGCGCCAGTGCGACCGCGCCAAGGACCTTGACGGAATCGGCGACATAGCCTGCAAGCTGGCCGGCCCAAACCGATGCCTGGCCACCCTGGGACCAGCCGATTACTACCGCGTTCCTGCCGGCTCCCGCCTCAGGAATCTGCTGTGCCGCAACTACTGCATCAAGCACGTTACGGCCTGCAGTGGGACCGATCAGATACTGGTGAAAACCTGGAGCCCCAAGACCCTGATAATCGGTAGCCGCTACGGTATAACCAGCGCCAATCATCCGGGTGAGGGCCGGAACACCTGCGTCAACCTTATCCGGGCTGTCGGGGAAGGAATAGAAGGTGGCATCCTTTGCAGGGTTGTCGACCAGGGTGATCGCGCAGCTGCGCGCCAGGCCAGCGGTGCCATGGGCATATGTCACAACGGGGCGGCCGCCTGCCGGCGCCTTACCGGTGGGCGCTATGACTATGCCGGTGACGGGAACTGCCGCATTGTTGATGTCTGTAGACCGGTACAAAATCTTCCAGGCCCGTGCTCCCGGAATATCGGTCTTGATCTTCTGCATCCAGATCAAGTCTCCATGTTTACCAGGCGGCAGCGGGTTGGGTGCGTCATAGAAAGATTTTCCCTTTGGAACTTCCCTGGCCGTTTTCCCGGCGGCCCCCGCTGTACCAATCGAAAATACACCGACAAAGATGATCACAACAGCCGCTGCAAATAAACGTCTCGCCAAAACTCGATTTCTCATTCTCGCTTTCCTCCTTCTCTCAGTATTGATGGATCCTCGCTTTTGAAAAGCGGCATTTCTAAAAACCCGGCATTTTCATGTATGCACCCTTTTTGCGGATACTGACCCGCGTGAGGAAGTCATATCCCCTGCTCGCTCCGAAGGTTTGCCATGAGCGCCTTGACCACCTGCCGTGCAACTCCGCACGGATCGCCGGTGTGAGAATCTTCCCCTTTATGTTCACTGTGTCCGGAATCGTGGATGAATGAGCGTCCGCCTATGACATGTGCGGTGGCAGCGGACTTCAGGGTGACGGGAAAGATTCTGCCTTCGAACACGGTGCCCCAGATCGGGATTTGATTGAGCTCCATGGGGGCCACGGTAAGGGGATCTTCTTCGACAATCGTGAAGTTTGCGATCTTGCCTGCTGTGATGCTCCCAAGCTCATTCTCCTTCTGCCATGAATAGGCCGCCTCTATGGTAACGGCGCGAAGAGCATCCTCTGCCTTGATGCGCTGCTCAGGGCCGGCAACGCGGCCTGAAGGGGTGGTGCGATTGACTGCGCACCACATGAAATTAAGCGGAGAACTCGGCCCCATGGGCAGGTCGGAATGAAAAGAGAGGGGAATGTAATGTTTGAGCACCGAGGCAGAACGCACCATTGAATTCGCCCGCTCCGGCCCGAGCCCGAACTCGCTGTATTTATCCGCAAAACCAACGGTGTAATAAGGATTTGCGCTCACGATGGCCCCAAGCCGGGCAATCCTGGCAATCTGCTCCTCCGAGGAGGTAGCAAAGTGGACAATAACCGCGCGATGGCCTGCCCGCGGGTTCTCCCTCATGCGGCGCTCCAGTATATTGAGGACGGTTTCAAGACCGAGATCGCCGTTCACATGGATGTGGAGCTGGTAACCAGCATTCCAGTAAAGCTGCGCTCGCTGGTCGAGGTTTTCCGGCGTCATCATCCACTCGCCGTGGTGACCATCAATGTAGCCGCCCTTCATCTGCATGAGCTGCGAGATAATCGCGCCGTCGGCAAAGAGCTTGACCTGTTTCGGAAAGAAGGACACCTTGCCGTGAGGCGCCATGGCGACCTGCTTCTCCGCGTCTGCAAGGGACTCTGCCAGGCCGAGACCCGAATCGACCTGTGTGCGGGCATCGGGGATAAAGTAGCTGTAGAAAGGTGTACTCTCAGCGCCGAGGATTTGCTGGTAGAGTTTCCAGATATCCGGCGTATAAAGCGCACCCGGCTCCATATAGGCGGTCACGCCGTTCTGGTGGAGATAGGCAACCATCTGTTTGAGGCCGAATACCATGCGCCTGGGGGTAGCGAACTGCTCCATCAGCGGTTCCAGTATGAGATTCATCCCCTTCTCCCACCAATGACCTTCCTTCCAGTTCATCATCGTGCTCGTATCACCCTTGCCCTTCATCGCCTCTTCGGTAAAGCCGAGGGCCTTGATGGCGGCAGTGTTCAAAAAGAATTCGTGGCACGAGCGCTGCCACACTACGATTGGACGGGTTTCGCTGATCGAATCAAGGGTGGAGCGGTCAAGCTTGCCGTGCCAGAGCGCATGGTAACCCCACGAGAAGAGCCACTCCTTTTTGTCCTTCATGGCGGCGTCAGCAGCCCTGAGACCCGCAAGGTATTCCTTTGAGCTGTTCGCTGCCTTGAAAGTGCGTCCAGGCAGAACCCAATCCTCTGTGGAAATCACCTCTGTGGAGAGGGTAAGGGCCCCGAGGATAGGGTGCAGGTGCTGATCAATCAGGCCGGGAAGGATCACCTTTGACTTAAATGTGTCATTAATTGTGAACGGACGATCGGCAAGGCTGGCCTTGACCTCATCGAGGGAGCCCACAGCGAGAATGCGCGTGCCTGTCACGGCTACCGCCTTGGCCTCGGGGTTGCTGCGGTCCATGGTGAGAATCTTCTTTGCCGTGTACACCGTGATGCCCCGGGGCGCAGGGACGGGAAGGAGCTGCTCGGTCACCTGCCACTGAGCCGCCGCAGGACAGGCGGATATAAATATCAAAGCCGCAGCCAGGCCAGCGGCTATTACTAACATGTGAAAAATATTATCTTTCATGGAAACCTCCTTTATTATGGCCTCATAAAGAGAACGCGAAGGACAAAAATACCGTTTCACCCATGAAACGGTTCTGTGCTGATGTATCGTGCAGCCACTTCCCGATGATGGTAACATCCTTGCCTAATATTTTGGGGAGGGTGTACATGATGGCCGGCCCGTATCCCATGGCAGAGGACTTGTTGGACCCCAGAATGGCGCCTGTTCCCGTGTCGCCTGTCGTCTGCTGGTAGACATAGCCCGTGATGCCGAAGCCGAAGCTCTTCGAAAGATGCTGAGCCACCAGAAAGTCGAGGTGGAACTCATCCCCCGTCTTATAAGAAGTTGCGTTGTTTGAGCTGTTGAACATATATCCCGCGTTGAATGATGTCTCCAGGCCGAGTTTCGGGTCCAGCCACGTAAAGCCTGTATTCAGGTCTAATGAGTAATAATTCCTGCCCAGACTGACAAGCTTGTTCGAGTTATAATAGCCCGTGGGAAGGAATACAGCAGGGAGGAAGGCGAAATGGAAGTTACCCTTATTCACATTTACAATAAGGGGTAAAGCGGCAATATCGGAAAACCCGTTTGCGTAGCCAGAACCTGCGACCTGGTAAGGGCCCGCCGTCAGTTTGGCATCTGCATGGGCGCTGAAGACCGCGGGTACGAGGGCGCCAAAACCAATGCGGCCGGAAATTGCGGGGACATCAAAAAAATAGAAGAACTTCATCAGGTCTGTAACACTGTCCTGGCTTGCCTTTGCGTACGCCTTGCCGCCGAATACGTGCTGACCGGTGGAACTGTTGTTATAAATAAGGTCGTTCCGGAAGGAGAAGCCGGCAGCGGGAATAACGCCGAAACCGAAATCGCCGTACGTGCCCTGCACATAATGACTCCAGGAACCTTCGGCGGCCGATAATGGTGCAGGATTGACCGCAACATGGAACAGGGCCAGACAAAGTATGATGAGTAAGAGAATGGCAGACCTACTACCCATGATAGGAGTAGCCCTCTTTCTATGATTTTTCATTAAAAAAACCTCCCTTAGAAATTCTTCGTTTTGTCAAAACATCTATAATGCTTTTACCGCCCGATATCACTTTAAATACAGGATTATCGATTGATGGTTAGAGGGTTAGAAGTTTAGAGGGTTAGCTAATCATCCAAACATCCAACCTTCCAATCATCTGAACTCCTTTTAACGGAGCGGTTTTCCCGTGCCGGTCACATCAATGAAACCAAGTGTATCGCCGAAAGGTATCGTCGTGGGCTTTTCCGCGTTCAGATCGGCCAGCTTCAGGTCAACCATACGAACCCTATAATCATCGTAGTTGTTGAAGTAAAAGCGCAAGTTCTTCTGATCAGTGACGCTCGTCCACTGGGCAGTGTCATAGACCATGGCGCCATTGACCTTGGAGCCGGAAATACCTGACGGAATATCGAAAAGATGGAGCAGATGCCAGGCCTGGCCTACGGCTTCGATCGCCGTTTTACCGGGAACAAGGTTCATGGTGAAGATGGCTGCCCTGATAAACCGGGAAGGTGGGGTGAAATCCCCAGGGAGCCCGTGCAGACCGCTGCCCATGCCGAACTGGTGTATAGTCTGCCCATTGAATTCCATGGGAGGTGCATCGGCAACCTTGAGATTTACATAGTTGCGCATGTTGAGCAGGTGCCAATCGAAGGTGGGTGCATTGGTGATGACACCAAGCGGGTTCTCGTAGAACTGGACGCCCTTGGCCGTATACTCTATGACGACGGAACGGCCGCCGGCATCGGTGATACGCATATGAAAGGGCATGGCGGCACGCATGGCTGGATCGGTAATAATAGCAGGATCAGCATCCGTCGCCACGACCACCACCTTCTCGATAGCCTTCAAGGCCTCATCGACTGTCGCTGATGTGCTGAGAATGTAGTAGATGAAATCATTCTGGGAGATGGAACGGCTCTCCTCCCCGGGTTTCGCCGTCTGGTATCGGCCGAAACCAGGCATGTAGAAAACGCCCGCTGACAGGCCCTTTTCGTTGAGGCCTTCCACGTACCATTTAGGTTGCCCCCAGGCGCTGACGCCCACGGTGGCATAAGACGATTTCCATTTCAAACCCGCCTTCCCGTTCGGCCCCGACGCCGTGGTCTCGCTGCCTCGAGGAACGATGGTCACCGCAGAAGGAGCCTTTAAACCGAATTCCATGGTCCGGCCGGTAACAATGGAACCATCGTCGGCCTTCAGTTTGATTCCCGTACAAGCCTCTGCTGAAAGAACTGCCACCTGGAAAAGCAACGTAGTTGCGATAACCATCATCAAAAGTTTATTCGTATTCAAGATTTCCTCCCTAAATTATTTCTATTCCCATAATACAGGAAATTCTGTGTCATCATTCATTGTCTACTGCCCACATGTCAAGAGATCATGCCCTTATTCTGGAAAAAGGAATGTGAGGGCAATACGGAGTGTCCAGTCCGGGCCGACAATCGCAGGTTTCGCTACGTTATAAAAGTAGGACGCGGAACCGCTGAATGATTGTTTTCCTATCTTGAAGACCTTACCGGCTCCCGCGCCCACAGGAACGGTCCATATATCGCTTGCCGAATCTGCCACCCAGTTAGCTGTAATAATTGGAGATGTGAAAAGAAACCAGCCATGGGGCAGGTTGTAGTTGATGAAAGGCTGGGTGAGAAACTGATTTACCGTGGATCGGCTTCCTTCACCGGCATAGGACCAGAGGTTATTTGCCAGAACACCCACAACCCATGGTCCATTCATATAGACCCCGACTGCAGCCGGTCCGGCAGCCCATTTCCCGGCGCCCAGCACCTCACCGGTAGCGCTGGGGAATTGCAGGATCGGTCCGGCGCCCCATACAAAGTTACCGGACAGCATCTTGTTGGGCTTGGCTGGAGATAAAAAGAGTGATATGTTGATGTCTCCCAGGCCGAATTTTTGCTCAGGCCATGGCTGATTGATGACAGGGATGATGGTTCGCGTGATGAGGTTCAGCTCCTTTGTGAGAGAGATGGGGATCACAGGCTGGATGTTGAGAAGGTTCTGCGTGTTGTTATTGGGTCCGTAACCGAAGTTGATGTTGTTCTGGAAAGGAACACTGATCATCGGTTCCACGGGGTTTTGCGACTTCTTGGCAAGCTCCTCTGCCGAAATCTCCTTCTTCTCCTGTGACCACAGGGGTGTAGCCGCCATGATTCCGGCGAGACAGATTGTGAGAACGCAGAGAATCCAGCCTCGTCTTTGTTTGCCTGAGTGCCTGTTTTTCATTTTACCCTCCATTCCGCGTTCTTGAAAAAAAGATCTTTTTTACTTTGCCTGCACCGACGGCGCGGGTAAGTTCGGATGCCGCGCAGTAAAACAATAACAAAATGTTGAGCCATATGTCGCCCGTCCAGAAAACCGGCCAAGCCACGTCGGTCCCCAAACGTTTATAAGCAGCGGCGAAGCCTCCGAGTTTGTGCGCCTGACGGAGCAGTTCCTCGATAAAGAGGAACAGGAATACGAAGATGGCGAAAACAAAGGTCTTCAGCACCACGTTCCAGATGAGCGGCCACCGGGGATAAAGGTTCAGGAACCGGAGCTTGTCGGCAACGAGGATCGCCTTTGAAACAAACAGCGCTCCGACAATTGCAACGGCCGAGGCATGAAATGTTATTCCGTATTCTTTGAGCGTCAGTGCTTTTGTAACAAGAAGAATCTGGAACATGAAAAGAAAAAAGATGAAAGCCTGCAGAATCTCCAGGAGTTCCTTTCTGATGCTGCTGATGATGTTTTTCATGTCTCTCCTGTTACGTTTTTCACTTCACTTCGTACACCACGTTGCCGCCGACAATGGTCTTGAGGGTCTTGACGTCCTTGAGACCCTCTTTCGGCATAGTGAAGATATCATCGGAGAGCACGGTCATGTCGGCATACTTGCCAAGCTCGATCGAGCCTTTCACCTTTTCCTCGCCCATAGATTTCGCCGCCCAGATGGTCCACATCTTTAGGGCCTCGGTGACAGATATGGCCTGCTCAGGCATAAAGATGCCTTTATCGGAGTTACGGGTTACCGCCGCATAGATGGCCAGAAAGGGATTAACATTATCGAGATAGATTCCGGTCACATCCGAGCCTGCTGCCGGTTCCAGGCCAGCGTCGATCATCGAGCGGAACCGGAATCCGGTACGGGTCCGCTCGGGTCCCATATTCTCATAGTCGGCCTTAACCAGATCCAGAAGCCAGGTAGGCTGGATCGATACCTTGAATCCCTTCCTAATCATCTCCTTCGCCCGGCTTAGCTGCTTATCGTTCATCTGGAACATCCCGAAATGCTCGATACGCATGATTGACTCCGGGGTCCCCGTCTTGATCTGATTCTCGTAAGCAGTAAGGCCAATATCCATAGCCGCGTCGCCCGAACAGTGCATCATCGGCAGCACTCCATTCCTGAGGGCGATTCGGGCAAAATGATCCGCTTCCGACTGAGACGTCACGAGGGTTCCCCTGCCTCCCGCAGGGTCGGTGTCAAAATGGCCCACATAGGGTCCATACATAAAACCTGTCCGGCAATCATTCTCGCCGTCTATCCAGACCTTTATAGCTCCGAACCGATACCATGCCGGGTCAGCGCCTTTAGGCATGCGGAATGCGCTCAGATCCTCCGGCATATCCTTGCCATTGGCTGATGTCCATACAGAGGTGGTGTAGCGAATGGTCGGTTTCATTCCTGACTGGGCTATCTTCTGAAGAACAGGGAGGGCTGCAGCAGGCGTAATAGCCATGAATGACGTGAAGCCGTATTGATTCCAGAACTCCTGCATGCCCCTCGAATAATATTTTTCCAGTTGCGCCAGCGTGGGCGTGGTCGGCACATCTGCCTGGGCGTCGGTAAGGACTCCTGTCGGCTCGCCATCCTTATCGAGAATGACAGAGCCGCCTTTGGGAAGCTTTGCTACTCCTTTTGTAATCCCCAGCTTTCTCAAGGCCGCTGAATTTACTATAGCCATGTGGGTACCGTTTGCGAGCGCTACAGGGTTATCAGGGGCAGCTTTGTCCAGTTCGGCTTTTGTGGGAAGACGCTTCTCGGCGAACTTATTTTCGCTCGCAGAAACACAGGCAGCAAAGATCCATTCCCCCTTGGGGGTCTTCTTCGCCCATGCGACAATATTTTCGAGGGCCTGCTTGACTGACGCTGTTCCAGGGTAGCGGCAATCGACCCAGGTCTCCTTCATCATTATCGCTTCCATGGGGTGACAGTGGGCATCGATCAATCCCGGCACTACCGTCTTTCCTGCCAGATCGACCATCCGCGTCGATGTACCGGCGAGTTTCTTTATCTCAACTGTACTTCCAACTTTAAGGAATTTTCCATCCTTAACAGCAACGGCTTGAACGGTAGTACCGGCCGCATCGAGTGTGGCGATCCTGCCGTTAAAGTAGACTGCATCCGGTTCAGATGCCGGTGCAGCATGGGCAAATCCTGATGCCAGAAGTCCGAGAATAGTTACAGCAGCCAACAAAAGCTTCTCAATGCGTCCTTTAACTATGTCCATATTGTTACCTCCTTGTGATATTCCCGGTTTTGTCAAAACCTTTATATTTTTTGCCGCCCGCTATCGCTCGACAAAGGCAGACAAGGGCAGACGAAAGATCCTGTTTTTTTGCCCCGCCGACCCCAGTGCAATATAGTAGCAAATGCATTGCACAGGGCAGGCATTGGCGGGCCAAAACTTTCAGCCCTAACGGGCGTATATATTAAATTTTCACTCTGC
>CAYMTB010000037.1:2279-19595 GCA_964393225.1 uncultured Syntrophorhabdaceae bacterium | reverse complement strand
TCTATGCTGAATATCTCAACTTCCTTCTCGGGCGCCTCTACCTGAATTCCCTGTCTTACCAGTTTATAAAGGGGTTTTCTGTGAATCTTTTTTGATGAATAGAGAGGTACCTGCTGTGTTATTTTTCCGGTATATTTATGCAATATATTTTTTATAGCAGCGTATTCATATTTTTCCGGGTTAACTTCTGTAAGCACCTTCCCTTCAATATCATACGTGTCTGTAGTGACCCCCAGGAGAAATCGTGCCCTGTATGCCTTTTCTACATTTTCAAAAAACGGTATCAGTTTTACGCCTTCATTGATGGCTACCGGCAGCACCCCGGTGGCATTCCTGTCAAGTGTCCCTATGTAACCGATCTTATTAAATGAGGAGATTCGTTTCAGTCTCCTGATCACATCGTAGGATGACATGCCTGTTTGCTTGTCTACTATGAGAAAACCGTTCATAAGTAATACCGTTCAAGGATAAAGGTTAAAGGTTCAAAGTTAAAAACCTTTATGCTTGTGCCTTTACCCTTTATCCTCCTCTATACTCAATGCTTCCTTTATTTTCACTTTCACTTCTTCAATGTTCCCGTCGATCGTGCAGCCTGCAGCACTTTTGTGGCCGCCGCCGCCGAAAATATTGCATATACGGGCAACATCCACATTTCCTTTTGCCCTCATGCTCGCTTTATATTTATTCCCGTCGATTTCCCTTAAGAGCACTGCTACTTCGACGCCTTTCATCTCCCTCATGGTTTCAACAAACCCGTCTGAATGTTCCCTTGATGTTCCCGTCTTTTTGAACATCTCCTGAGTGACACATGCCATTGCAATCCTGTCTTCGTCGTATGTCTCCAGTGTTGTGAGGATCAAGCCGAACAAGCGGAACCTCTCTTTTGGATGATTTTCATGTACCATCTGTGATACATAAGAAGGACTTACGCCAAGCCGCAACATCTCTTCGCAAATGAGGAATGCGCTTGAATTTGTGTTTTCATATCTGAAAGAACCTGTATCGGTAAAGATTGCAGTATATATATTTATTGCCATTTTATAATTCAATGGAACATGTAACGCATGAAAAAGCCCGTACATGACTTCAGCCGTTGAAGAAGCACCGGTGTTGATCAAATTTATCTCACCAAAGGTTTCATTTGTGTCATGGTGGTCAATATTAATGATTGTTCCCAGTTCTACCAACTTTTCATATCCATCTCCAACCCTGAAGAGGTTCCCGCAATCGAGAACGAAGATAGCGTCAAACCGGTCCTTTGGCAACTCATGGGCTATAGAGGAGGGCGCAGGGAGAAATTTATAGCGGTAAGGTATTTGATCTTTTAAGTATATAGCAGGTTTTTTGCCAAGCAATTCCAGCACCCAATACATCGATAACGCAGAGCCAACTGCATCACCATCAGGGTCTATGTGGGTTGTAATTAAAAACCTTTTCCCATTGTCAATAATGTGCTTAATCTTCTGGAACATTTGACACCTTTTTAAAAATTTCTTCTATCCTTTCCATGTGTTCGTATGTGTCGTCAATGACAAAATGAATATCCGGCATAATTTTTAATTTCAACCGTTGTCCAAGAAGAAACTTTATATAGCCTCTCGATCTCTTGAGCGCCTCATTCGTTTTTTCCTTTTCTGCTTTATCGCCGTATATAGAATAAAACACCTTTGCTGTCCGTAAATCTTCCGTTACCCTCACATCCACAATAGTAATCAGCCCGAATCCGGGATCTTTTAAATCCCTCCGGATTATTGTAGAAATTTCCTCCCTGAGAAGGTCCTGTAGTCGGAGTCGTCTATATCTCATTGCCAATTATAATAATTTCTGTCCTTGTATTGATGATCGTACCGACATACAAAGACTCAATAAATTCACAAACATTTTCAATTGCAGAGTTTACATGATCCTGTTTTACTCCGACAATCGAAAACCCGATAAGCGCCCTTTGCCAGAGGTTGTTTTGAGATATGTCCGCAATAGATATATAAAATTTTGCCCTTGTCTTTTCAACTATCTTCTTAATGGCCTGCCTTTTATCTTTTAAAGAGTGGTTCTCAGGTAAAAAGATTTCTATGCTCGAAACACCGACTACCATATTTTTTTAACCATCGAGGTATTGTTTTTCTTTTTCCTCTATAAAGAATTCAAATGTATCGCCTTCTTTAACATCATTAAAACCGTCTACTCCAATACCACACTCATAACCGCTTTGAACCTCTTTAACGTCATCCTTGAACCGTTTCAGAGATGATAACTTGCCGGTGAACAAGACAATGCCATTTCTCACAACCTTAACAAGGGCATTCCTTGTTGCCTTTCCTTCAGTGAGATAAGATCCTGCGACGGTGCCTATCTTGGATACGCTGAATACCTTTCTCACTTCTGCCTTGCCGATGACCGTCTCAACTATTTTTGGTGCTAACATACCCTCCATGGCCTTCTTGATATCATCTATCATATCGTATATAACAGAGTATGTTCTGATCTCAACCTTTTCATGCTCCGCCAGCGCCTGGGCCTTGCCAATCGGTTTTGTATTAAAACCGATAATTATAGCACCGGAAGCCATGGCGAGGTTCACGTCTGTTTCGGTAATAGCGCCTACACCGCTGTGAATAATTTGAATCTCTACAAACTGGTTGGACATTTTCTTTAATGTCTCCGTAATAGCATCAATTGTACCTCTTACATCACCTTTAACTATTACATTCAATACTGTTTTTTCTGATTCCCCGATCTTTGAATAGAGGTCTTCGAGGGTGGTTCGTGAGCTCTTTGCCATCTCCTGCTGCTTCAACTTTTCCTGTCTGAATTTTGAAAGCTCCCTTGCGTACCTCTCTTCTGTAGTTACAATAAAACGGTCGCCTGCATGGGGGACATCCTGGAAACCTACTACGAGAACAGGTGTGGATGGAGGTGCCTTCTGTATCCTTTTTCCTTTGTCGTCGAGCATGGCCCTGACCCTGCCGAACATTGTCCCCGCAATGAAAGGATCCTGGATTTTTAATGTACCTTCCTGAATGATTACGGTACCCACGGGTCCCTGTCCTTTGTCAAGCTCTGATTCGATTATAATACCCTTTGCGATTTTGTCAGAGTTCGCTTTGAGTTCGAGCATTTCAGACTGCAGTATAATTAACTCAAGGAGTTCCTTGATGCCTATCTTCTTTTTTGCCGAGATCTTTGCATATAAGGTGGTACCGCCCCATTCCTCCGGGACAAGACCTGAATCCGCAAGTTCTTTTGTAACCTTATCGGGATTTGCATTTTGTTTGTCTATTTTGTTTATTGCTACGATAATCGGGACATTTGCTGCCTTTGCGTGATTCATTGCTTCTATGGTCTGCGGCATGACCCCGTCATCTGCTGCTACAACAAGAACAACAATGTCTGTGACCCTGGCGCCCCTTGCTCTCATTGCAGTAAATGCTTCGTGACCCGGCGTGTCGACAAAAACGATTTCTTTACCATGTGCGTTTACTTTATATGCCCCTATGTGCTGTGTAATTCCACCGGCCTCGCGCTCAGCAACCTTTGTATGCCTTATTGTGTCGAGGAGAAGGGTCTTGCCGTGGTCAACATGCCCCATAATGGTTACTACCGGAGACCTTGGTTTAAGGTTCTCGAGATGTTCTGTCTGTTCATCTTCCTGGTCCTGAAATTCCTGTTCTATGGAACGGGATCTTTCAACTTCGTAGCCCAGCTCAGTTGCAACAAGGTAAGCAGTGTCAAAATCTATACTTTTATTGACAGTTGCTACAATTCCGAGAGGCATCAGTTTACGGATTATATCCTGGGCCTTAATACCCATCCCTTTTGCCAGTGTATCAACCTGGATATCATCTCCAATCCTGATACTCTTTTTGGCTGGTTTTACTTCTATTTTCTTTTCTTCTTCAATCCTTTTCTCAACGCCCCTTTCTCTTCTGCCTTTTCTGAATTGAGCGCCTTTTGGTTTTTGCCTCTTGTAAGAGTAAAGGTCTTCTTCTTTAATAACGACTTTCTTCTTAACAACGCCTTTCTTCTTTAGTTTTTGTTCTTCAAATTCCTGTTCTTCTATCTTTTTAAGAAGTTTTTCTGTCTTCTTTCTTTTACGCTCTTCTTCTTCTTTTTCCTTGTCACCCAGGACTATATTTTTCTCAAGGTCCTGCTTGTAAGCCTCTTCGAGGACTTTTGTTATCTCTATTTTCTTTTCTTCTGCGATGAGTTCTATATCACCCTTTGGTTTTTCTTCCTGGGATATCCCTATCTCCTCTTTTATGGAAGTTTCCGGTTTTACAGCTTCGACTTCCACAGCCGCTGCTTTAAGGGCATCTGCAATTAAAAGCTCTTCTTTTACGGGTGGTTTTTCAGCTTCCGGTTCTTTTTTGATTTCTTTCAGTTCTGTTGAACGTGTTTCGTTGGTCTTAGGTGGTTTTTCTCCCTTTTTTTCCTTAAGTTCTACCTTCTCCTGAACAGGAGGTGGTTGTACTCTTCTCCTTATGATTGTGGATGCAACCCTCTTTTCAATCATAGTCTCGCCTGAAGGCGCGGCTCTTTCTTCACTCGTTTCCTGGGGCGTCTCTTCTTTCCCCCCTTCTTTTACCTTAACCCCCATGCTCTTTAATTTTGAGAGAATTTCATCGTCATTTATTTTATCAGTGAGAGCTGTAAGCTTTATCTTTGACATATATTAAACCGTTATTTCCTCGTTTTTAATTTTACGCATGATATCTCTGGCCTTTTCGATAATCCTTGTGCAATCCTCAATAGAGATACTTGTTATTTTATTTAATTCTTCCGGTGAAAGCTTTGCTATGTCTTGTGCGTCTCTCAGATATTCGTCATGGAGAACCCTTGCAAGGATTTCACTTACCTCCAAACCCTCCATAAGGTCATCGATTATCTTTTTTGAGGTCTTTTCCAGTTCTGACTCGCTGCTGATATCAATCTTCCATCCTGTCAGTTTTGATGCGAGCCTCACATTCTGACCTTTCTTTCCGATTGCGAGGGACAGCTGGTCATCATTCACTATGATTTCCATGGCATGTTCTTCTTCGTTTAAGTAGACCTTCGATACCCTTGCAGGTGCGAGCGCACTGCATACAAACTTGGCCGGATCCTTATTCCATGGAATAATATCTATCTTCTCGCCCCTCAATTCCTGCACAACAGCCTGCACCCTGGAGCCTTTCACGCCAACACAGGCACCAATAGGATCGACATCGGAATCTTCGCTATACACAGATATTTTTGCCCTTTCCCCTGGTTCTCTCGCTGCGATGAGAATTTTAATGATACCTTCCTGAATCTCAGGTACCTCCAGCTCAAAAAGCTTCATGAGAAACCCCGGGTGGGTTCTTGATAAGAGGATTGTACATCCCTTTTGATTTTTTTCAACGTCAAGCACATACCCTTTTATCCTGTCTCTCTGACGATAGTTTTCACTTGGTATTGTTTCTTTAAAGGGGAGAATGGCATCTGTTTTGCCAAGGTTAACCACATAGTGGTTTTTTTCTATCCTCTGAATAACACCCGTTACGATATCACCCAATTTGCTTTTATATTCATTGTATATAACGTCGCTCTCAGCATTTCTGACCTTTTGAAGGATCACCTGTTTTGCAGTCTGAGCTGCAATTCTTCCCAGCGACGAGGTATCCATTTTTATACCTATACTGTCCCCTGTCATACACTCAGGGTCGTGCTGCTTTGCATTTTCGAGAGATATTTCAGAATCTGACTCAGCCACCTCTTCTACAACTGTCTTAAATTGGAAAACCTCGATCTCTCCGAGTTCTATGTTATACTTTGCTTCAAGGTCGAGATGATTCCCGAATTTCTTTTTTGATGCGGAGAGTATTGCTTCTTCTAAGGCCTCAATGAGCGTTTCTTTGGGGATACCTTTTTCCTTTCCTACCTGTTCGATGACATAGCTCAAGTCAAAATACATTGTTACTCCTCAAAAGTGGAACTGCAAATGTGCTTTTTTTATAGCATATATCGGGATTGTAAATACATCAATATTTCCTTTTATCTCCACTTTGTCTTCATAGGTTTTTATAATTTCTCCTTCAAAATCATTCTTTCCATATAACTGCTCTTTTGTAATGATTTTGCAGAGTTTTCCTTTATTTTTTTCAAAATCTTCCATTTTCTTTAAAGGCCTCGTAATGCCCGGCGATGAAACTTCAAGGGTATACACATATTCAATGAAGTCTTCCACATCAAGAATCCTCCCGAGCTCCCGGCTGACCGTTTCACAGTCGGCAATTGTGACCCCGCCTTCCTTATCGATATAGATTCTCAACAGCCATCTTTTTCCTATGGGGTGAAATTCAATATCAATAAGCTCTAAACGGTATTCAAGCAGGATAGGTATTAAAATATCTTCAATCTTTTTGATTGTTTCCTGCTCCGGCATTCCCGACCCTTAAATTAAAAAAGCGGGCTAAACCCACTTGAAGTGTTTAACTTTAACATAATATTGTTTGATATTGCAATGTAAATCAAAATAGACAGCGTTCGAGGGGCCAAGGTTTCAAGGGTAATGAACCTCCCTGACAAATAATGTTGCATTTTATTTGATTACCCGATCCCTCGAACCCTGTATTTATTATTGACTTTCCATGGTATTGCAGGGTAAAAGATAAAAAAAACAGGAGGTTCCATGCGTATATCTGTTATTGGTGTTGGTTATGTCGGCCTTGTCACAGGCGCCTGTTTTGCAGAAACAGGAAATGATGTGATCTGTATGGATATCGATAAAAAGAAGGTAGAGAATCTGAAACAGGGGATCATCCCCATTTATGAGCCGCACCTGGAAGAGCTGGTAAAAAACAACCTGGAAGAGGGGAGACTCTGTTTTACCACAGATATTAAAGAGGCTGTTGATCATGGACTCATCGTATTCATCTCTGTTAATACGCCGCAGGATGAGGATGGTTCTGCTGATCTTCAGTACGTGAAACGGGTGGCAGCTGATATCGGTAGGATTATTGAGAAATATCGAATTGTGATAGTCAAATCGACCGTACCCGTAGGAACCTGTGAAATGGTGAAGGATACCATCGCAGAAGAACTTGCAAGAAGGGGGGTTGACATTCCCTTTGACATTGCCTCTAATCCCGAATTCCTAAAAGAGGGTGTGGCTGTTGATGATTGCATGAAACCGGAGAGGGTTGTCGTAGGGGTCGAACACGGGAGGGTAGAGGAGATCTTGCGGGAATTGTATGCGCCTTTTACCCGAACAGGTGCACCATTCCTTGTCATGGATGTCCGTTCCAGTGAGATGACAAAGTATACAGCTAATTCGATGCTCGCAACGAGAATATCCTTTATGAACCAGATTGCAACGATATGCGAGAAGCTTGGTGCTGATGTTATGATGGTCATGCGGGGTATTGGAAGCGACTCACGGATTGGCCCCAAGTTTCTTTTCCCCGGTGTTGGGTTTGGAGGTTCCTGCTTTCCCAAGGACGTCCGTGCCCTTATTAAAACGGCTCAAAACTATGGGTACAATCCTTCAATACTCGAGAAGGTAATGGAAATAAATGAAGAACAGCGGATAGCATTCACCGGGAGAATCGAGGCATACTACGACAATGATGTGAAGGGGAAGACTTTTGCCATATGGGGGCTTGCCTTCAAACCCAATACGGACGATATGCGGGAGGCCCCTTCCGTATACATAGTCGACAAGCTTACCCGGGGCGGTGCATTCTGCAATCTCTTTGACCCCAAGGCTGCTGAGGTTGCATCGAAGATTTTTGAAGGGAACCCTAATATCAAATTCGGGAAAAATCAGTACGAAGTCCTGGAAAATGTCGATGGATTGATCCTCGTCACAGAATGGCTCTCCTTCAGGGAGCCGGACTTTGAAAGGATGAAGGGTCTCATGAAAGAACACATTATCTTTGACGGGCGAAACCAGTATAACCCGAAAACCATTGCACGACAGGGATTCAGGTATGTATGTATCGGAAGACCGACGGCTGAACTGAGGTAATTGAGAGCCCCCTGCATACCTTAACCACTATGAGGTTAGCACAATTATGAAAAAAAACTATATCTATCATACCTACCATATTCCTAAAAAAATCCTCGTTACCGGCGGCGCAGGGTTCATAGGATCTCACCTCTGTGAAAAACTTGTCCGGGACGGACATGAGGTGCTCTGTCTCGATAACTATTTTACAGGCGATAAAACAAATATAGCCCATCTTACGAACAGTCCAGGGTTTGAATTGATACGGCACGATGTTACAGAACCGGTTCTCCTGGAGGTAGACTGGATATTCAACCTTGCATGCCCTGCAAGTCCCATCCATTACCAGTATAACCCTGTGAAGACCATAAAGGTAAATGTCCTGGGCGCCCTTAACATGCTTGGCCTTGCAAAACGTGTTAAAGCTCGGATCCTGCAGGCATCAACCAGTGAGGTGTATGGCGACCCGGATGTTCATCCCCAGGAGGAGGCATACTGGGGGAACGTGAATCCCATAGGAAAAAGGAGTTGCTATGATGAGGGGAAAAGGGTGGCAGAAACCCTCTTTTTCGACTATCTGAGGCAGAACAGGGTAGACGTTAAGGTGGTGCGTATATTTAATACCTATGGCCCCAGGATGAGACCCGATGATGGCCGTGTGATAAGCAACTTTATTGTTCAGGCAATGAACGATGAACCCATCACAATATATGGCGATGGCTCCCAGACACGTTCGTTCTGCTATATCGATGACATGATAGACGGGATGATACGGATGATGGACTACGAAACAGGAGAACATACCCGGGAACATGATTATACAAAACAATATCTGTCCGGATTCCACGGTCCTGTTAACCTCGGCAACCCATATGAGGGTTCTATTTTGTCCATTGCCCGGAGGGTTATTGAAATGTCTGATTCCAGGTCTGAAATTGTTTTCCACCCTCTCCCGGAAGATGACCCGAAGAGAAGGTGCCCCGATATCACCAGGGCAAAAACATTTTTGGAGTGGGAACCCTTTGTGCCACTCGATAAAGGTTTAGAAAAAACAATAGAATATTTCCGTGAAAAGGGCGGGAGCAAAAAAATGTAAAATGATTAAGAAGGTATGAGGTGATTACTTATGCCAAAAAGAGAGCACGAGTTGATACAGGCCGGATGGGAAAAGCGTTTTGCTGCATCTGAGCCGAGGCTTACCGAAATGGTTGAGATGTATAAGGAGATTGGTTTTGAAGTTCATCTTGAGCCTTTACCTCCAAAAGAGGATATGGATGCGCAAAACTGTGAAGAGAGCGGATGTACAGCCTGTTTTGACGTTGACAGGGAACGGTACAGAATCATATTTACTAAAAAGCTTGAAGCTGGTAAACAGTGAATAGCAGGAAAAACAGAAGTTTAGAGGGTTAGAGGATTGGCTAAACTTCCAATCATCCAAACATCTAATCATCTGTGAATGGCAGTGAATAATGAACAGTAGGAAACAGGAATCATATCCCTGCTGAATTGGGGATAAATCAAAGGTCAGGCATGGATATTCTAAAGTTATTCAGTAAGAAAAAGAAGAGAGTCGATGATGACCCGAGGATTCGTGTAACCAAGGACATTTCGCCGGAAGATTTTGTCCTTGTAAATGATCAGTCTTATATGTACAGACAAAAGGTGCTCCCGGCAGCTTCGACCGTTGAATTCTGGAAGGATAGCGGGCTGGTTGCCTTCCTGTCCGATGACCGTTTCCTGAAAAGTGAAATTCTGGATGTCGGCTGCGGGAGCGGAGAGATAGACATCATTATCGCCAGGAAGGGATACACCATTACAGCCGTTGATATATCACCCATTGCAATCAATATGGCACAGGAATATATGGGAAAATTTCCAGAATGCAAGGGGAGGATACATTTTTTAGCGGGTGATATTGAAAAAATGACATTTGAGAAAAGATTCTCTACTGCGATCATTTCGCATACCCTTGAGCATGTTATCAATCCCGAAAAAATGATGGAAAAGGTCCTTGCGATGCTTGAGCCGGGTTCATATATTTTAGTGGCGGTCCCAAACAGGAAGGCATGGAATGACCGAACGCACCTGAGATACTATAGCGAACAAAGTTTAAAGGAATTTCTTTCTCAATACTCTTTCGAATTGGAAACGAGGATTGATAAGGTTGAAAAAATGATCTACTGTGTAATGAAAAACCCTTTACGAACAGCACGTCACACATCAAGCCTTCCTGAATAGGTCTTTCCATAATCCTTCTGCTGCTTCTTTTTCCGATCTCTTTGTTTCAGTATTATTATTAAACCTGAAATAATCGCAGTAATTTGCGCGGTCTCTATCCTTCACATAATCTGCCTGAGATTCCCTGCATTTATTGGCCTTGCCTTCGTCATAAAACACGCAGTTCAGACACACATGAAGATCTGACCTGCAGCGAGGGCATTCGTCCTTGAAAAATACCGATTCAGCCTCAATGATATTTTTGCATTTGTGACACTTTTTCATACTTTATCAAGAAGCTCCTTCAAGTTATATATTACATGGCCATTGTTTTTTACCGGTCCCTGATACCTGACACCGGATCCCTGGCTATCCAGATAATACGCCTCAATTCCCAGACTCAGCGGGGCATCGAAATCAAAAACAGGATGGTCGCCTACATGCACAATCTCCGAAGGTAATATGTTTAATATCCCGCACAATCTTTTATAAAATTCTGTTCCTTTTTTAACCATTCCATAATCCGTTGTAGCAGAAACAATGTGAGTAAAAAAGTATGTCAGGTCGGTATATTGAAGTTCTTTTTCCACAAATATCCGTGCAGCATTGGAAGCCACAATTAATGTGTATTTTTTGCTCAGGGTATTGAGCACATCCCTTGCGTTGGGTAATGGCTCAATATGCGATTCGAACCTTTTGAGAAGTTCATGTGCGGATACAGGGAGATCAAACTTTTCCAGCCAGTATTGAATTTCATACCAGAGCATATTGCCATCCCCGATGTCCCTGTATTTATTGATGATAAATTCCTTTGCTTCATCGAGGGGCATTGAATATTTTTTAGCATACTCTTCCGGGATGCCCTGATTCCACACTGCATCACCATATCTCGCATCCACGAGCGTTCCATCGAGGTCAAAAGAGATTACTTTCTTCATGGCGACTATTATAGCATCGATTGAAGCAATTTTCGATTCCCAATTTTCAATTTGCGATTTATAATTCTTTGCGTTAATGTATAAGAATGATTGAGGGGTTAAAGGATTGGAAGAAGAAAAGATAGAGAGCGAATTGAATTCAACCTGTGATATCCCGGTTGTGTGTGCACCGGTGGAAAATGCGTTAAAATTATCGGAAACGCTGTACCAGACCATTTTTGAAAATACAGGTACGGCCACTATTATCGGTGAAGACAATACCACTATTTCTCTGGCAAATACTACCTTCGAAAGGCTTTCCGGATACTCTAAGGAAGAACTGGAAGGCAGGAAAAGCTGGACGGAATTCATAGAGAAACATGATCTTGAAAAAATGCTTAATTATCATCATCTCCGGAGAATCAGACCCGATGTTGTACCAAAGAACTATGAGCTGAAGTTTATAAACAGGAAAAGGGAGGTGCACGACATTTACATAACGGTAGATGTTATTCCGGGAACATATAAAAGCGTCCTGTCCTTTATGGACATAACAGACCTTAAAAATGCCGGAAGGGAGGTTCGTAAACTCAACAAAGAACTCGAAAAACGGGTGCTGGAAAGAACAGCCCAGCTTGAAGCTGCGAACAGAGAACTTGAAGCCTTTTCCTATTCTGTGTCCCACGACTTGAGGACACCACTCATCACCATTGAAGGTTTTGTCCGCCTGCTACTTAAAAGATATTCACCGCAGCTTGATGAAAAAGGACAACAGTTTCTCAATGCTATTCAAAAAAGCACGAAGCAGATGGGGCAACTCATTAATGATCTCCTTGCTCTGTCACGTCTCAAGCGTCAGGAATACAGCGTGACGCTGATAAATATGGGAGAACTCTCCAGAACAGTATTTGCAGAGCTCAAAATGATTAATCCGGGAAGAAAATTAAAATTTATAGTTAAAAATTTCCCCGAAGCCCAGGGTGATGCCTCGCTCATGCATCAGGTATTTATGAATCTTCTCTCGAATGCCATTAAATTCAGCCGGAAACGCGACGTTGCCATCATAGAAACCGGTGGACTTGAGGGAAAAGAAGAAAACACTTACTATGTCAAAGATAATGGTGTTGGATTTGACATGCAGGATGCCGACAAACTTTTCGGTGTTTTTCAGAGGCTTCACAGTGCCGATGAATATGAGGGAACAGGCATTGGTCTCGCCATTGTTCAGCGGATAATTACCCGCCATGGCGGAAAGGTGTGGGCTGAAGGAAAGGTGGACGAAGGGGCAACCTTCTATTTTACATTACCAAAGTAAGGGGTCGAGGGTTCAAGGGGTCAAGGGGGAAGAAGCAGTGGATAGCCGATAGCGAATAGCAAAGACAGAAGGTTAGAGGGTTAGAGGTTTAGCCAAACATCCAAACATCTAATCATCTGTGAAGGCAGTGAATAGTGAAAATTAGCCCGGGTTTTAGCCTGCGTGTTAGTTATTTTATCGATGATTTTTTCCATTTAATCTGCTAAAATCAAATAACTGCTGATGTAGAACAAATAATCAAAGGGGAGGTTTTTATGGCGGGAAAAGAAAAACCAAAAGGTGAAGTTAAAAAGGCTCCTGCAAAATCGCTGAAGGAGAAGAGAAAAGAAAAAAAAGAGAAGGCAAAAAACAAATAAACTACCCCGCTTACGCGGGAATAAAACGAAGAGATTTAAAAGATACTCTTTAAAGGAGGAAGTGCGATGAGAATTGTTTTATTGGGTGCCCCTGGCGCCGGAAAAGGCACAGTGGCTAAACAACTGACGGATTATGACGGCTCAGTGCAGATATCAACGGGTGATATTTTACGAAACGCCGTAAAGGCCGGGACAGAACTCGGCAAAACAGCAAAGGGTTTTATGGAGCGGGGCGAACTTGTTCCTGATCAGCTCATTATGGATATTATGGAGGCAAGGCTGAAAGACCCTGATTGCCAGAAGGGATTCCTGCTCGATGGCTTTCCAAGAACCATTCCGCAGGCAGAGGCTTTGAAAAAACTGCTTGCCAAACTGAACATAAAACTGGACAGGGTTATTAACCTCGATGTTCCGAAAGATGTCATCCTCGACAGGCTTACCACAAGAAGAACCTGTTCTAATTCCAATTGTCAGGAGATATATAATATCAAGAGCAAACCGCCAAAGGCAGATGGAACCTGCTTCAAATGCGGCTCGCAGGCAGTACAGCGCGCCGACGAAACAGAAGAGGCCATTGCAAAAAGGCTCGAAACCTACAAAGAAATGACATCACCTCTGATAAATTTTTATGAGAAAGAGGGACTCCTCAAATCTATCAGTTCATTAAGCAGCGAAGAAATTGTTGCCCAGATAAAAGCAGCAGTAAAGTAAAGTCCAACCCTTAGCTTTCAGCAGTCAGCATTCAACTTTTTTTAAAAAGGTATAGAGGCCGATTGCTGAAAGCTAACCACACAGGCCAAAGCCCTGACCAAAAACTTCAACAGTGCCCTGGCGATGAACTGTGAACCACGCCCCCTCTGATGCCTTTACCGAGAACTGTGAACTGTTTCACAATTCACTGCCTTCACCGCTATTCACCATGAGCTACTTTACCCCCAGAAAATCCAAAAATTTTTGAGTGGTGGTGGAGAATTTACGCTTGAGTGATCCGTTTACCCCGTTATTAGCGGTTAGCGTTACATCGTCAGCGATACCGGATTGTTCTTTGATTACCCTGTCGACCTTCTCCCAATCAACCTTATCGGCAACACCTCTATTCTGAATTATCGCCCGTGTATGCTCACCTCTGGATTTGATTTTTTTATACATGTCCGTACGGACTTCGAGGTATATCCTGTTGTTGTTAATAACGGCCAGCTTGACCGGTTCATAGATGGTCTCACCGGGAGTGCCCACCTCAACCATATTAAATAACGGCTCCATATGCTCGGGCAGCACCCTGATGCATCCATGACTGAGATAACGGTATACGCTCCTTGGCCGGATTGTTTCGTGGATCAGTATACCGGTAATTGATGTCTCCAGGGCATACCTTCCGAGAGGGTTGTCGGGCCCCGGCGGTACCGATTCTTCAACCGGCTTTCCTTTCAGTTCCATCTCCCTCTGGATTGAGGCAGGGACATACCATGTGGGGTCTTTTCGTTTCCGTACGATTTTAAAAGGTCCCATTGTGGTCTGCCAGCTCATGCTGTTTTCTTCATAAGGTAAGCCGACGCCCACAGGAATGGCGGTAAGTCTGCCATCTTTGAAATAATAGAGTGTCCGGTCGGGTATATTAATAATAATCCCGTTTTCTATAATCTTCGGGACAATCTTCCGGTTATTTATCGTGACAGTAGCCCCCTCCGGAAGAGGCAGTTTAGGGTCAATATTGTTCTCTTTAACGATATTTTTCCAGAACACCCCGTGTTTTGCACCAATGAGTTCAAGACTGTCGCCATTTTGGACAACATACGTCTTTACACCGCCGATAACCATGTCAGAGGCAAAGGCATGTGTACATGAAAGGAGGAGAAGTAGAATCAGAAAGGCTTGCATAGGCAGTTATATATTAATGACAGAATATACAGGAGATGCGGACAAATTTAAAGCATATTCTGAAGTGAAATGTAAAAGGCATCTCTTAAACAGAAAAAGGGGTCGAGGGATTTGGATGATTAGATGTTTGGATGGTTGGAAGTTTGGCTAACCCTCTAAACCACTAAACTTCCAACCTTCTGTTTTTCCCGCCTTTCACATTTCACCTTTCACTGTCTTCTGGAACATTATTGAGAAGATTGAGCCTTCCCCGTATACGCTTGCAAGCGTCAGTTTCCCGCCCTGAGCTTCAACTGCCTCCTTGACGAAAGTGAGGCCAAGGCCCGAGCCCTTGATATTCTTTGTTTTGTCTGAGCTTGATCGGAAAAATTTCTCAAAGACCTTATTGAGGTCATCTTCTTTGATACCATACCCGTGATCAATGATGTCGACTTTTAAATGGTCCGGCTCGCTTGTCAGCTTTATTATAACATCCTTACCGGAGGGGCTGTATTTTATCGCATTTTCCACAAGGTTAAAGATGCATTGCTTTGTCAGGTCCCTGTCAATCACGATGTCACCTGTTTTGTCAGGGATATCCGCGTGGATTGTTATGCCGTTTGTGTCTCCAATGGGTTTAAGGGCTGATGCTACTTCACGGACAACATCGTTCATGTTTACGGAAATCATCTTTATAGGCTGCCTTCCTTCCTCAATCCTTGTTATGTCAAGGAATGTGTTTAAGAACCGTACGAGCCTTTCCGATTCCCTGTGAATGATCACTGCAAAGTTTTTCATCTTTCCTTCAAGGCTGCCGGCGAGTATCTCGCTGAACCCCTGAATAGATGTCATAGGCGTCTTCAATTCATGAGAAACAACAGAAATGATATGGCCTTTGAGGATTTCAAGTTCCTTAATTTTTGTAATGTCTGAAAGCATAATGAGGAGATATGTCCTCTCATCGACAGCAAAGGAAGAGACATCAACCTTGAAAAACTTCTTTGCCGGCTTCTCAAGGGATATAGTGAAATATACATCTTTTTTTTCATTATAGAGTCCTGCCAGTACGTCTTCAGGTTTGATATTTTCCATGATAGAAGGGGTGAGAGACGTTACAAATTCATCTGCAGACCCTGTCTCAACCCAATTCTCCTTGAACAAAATCTGTGCGAGATTATTAATGAGCATGTTCTTTTTATCAGGACCGAAAATGAGCACGCCGTGAATATCGCTTAAAAGCGCCCTGTCTGTAAGCTCCTTCTCAAAACCCAATTGTCTGCTTATATCGTTAAGTATCTGTGCTTTCGACTGAATGCCTTTCTCGGTGAGTGATCCGGATATGCCTCTTTCCGCGTATTTTTCATTATCCCCCGCATAACCCCACCTCAGGTGAGGCACTACCGTCGCATAAGCCTTGTCGAGTGAAGTAATGGCAGCATTAAATTTGAATACATAGGCAAGTATAAACACGAGGAAAACTGTAAAGCAATAGATTGCAGGGGCGAGCCAGACATTGAAGACCGAAAAGAACAGATACGTGATAACACCAATGGATAAAATCATCATCAATCCGAGTATGGCGGCCCGTTGTTCCGTTGATCCCAGAAAACAGATAAAAGAAACCATTGCAAGGAATAGTGCAGCTATCCACCGCATCCATGGTGAGGCAATATTGACTGCATTGTTTAAAAGCAGAGTGTTGAGAATATTCGCCTGGCCCTCTAAGCCGGGCATGCTCCTCCTATCCTGTGAGAAAGGGGTTAATATGAGGTCGCCGGCCCCCGTGGCAGAGACGCCAACAATAACAATCTTGTTTATAAAAAAGGATGGAGGATAGACATTATTAAGGACATCGATGAGCGAGATGCTTTCAAATAAACCGGGGCCACCGCAGTAATTGATATTCATCGGGTCGGACTGTGTAATCTTGTTATCGGGCATATACCTTTTTTTGTCGAATATACTGGAGGGAGGTTTATTCGTGGCAAACCCGTATGCCATAGATGACAAAGAATGCAGCAGGTCATTCCGGAGTTGAAGGGTATGGTATACCTCCCTGACGATACCATCGATTCCTTGTTCCACATGCACATGGCCGACATGTGAGGCTGACAGTGAGGCGACAGGATACTTGACATTTTTGTTGTTTTCGATAAGAACCGGAAGAATTATATTGCCGTGTTCTTTGATTGCCCGTGCAAGAAGCGCATCATCGCCAGTGGGTTCTGCCATGATAATATCAAATGCTATTGCCTTTGCCCCTGCAGTTTTATCGATAAGCAATGCATAATAGGATCTCCTGATGGGCCATCTCCCGAGCTTTTCCAGGGTTTTATCGTCAATTGTCACTATTATGATGTCTTTTGAAGGCGCCCTGAAACCTCTTATTCTGAAGGAGAGGTCGTAAAAATAATGATTTATGCCTTCTAAAAAGCCGGCATATTCAAACAGGGTTATAAAGACCAGGAGCAATCCGCATAAGATGGCCTTACGGAGGGTGACAACTCTTATGTGTCCGGTAAGTTTATCCACCTGTACATTCTATATTGATCAACTGTCTTGTGACAATAATTTTTCAATCATTGCCTGGAGGTCTGCTGTTGCAAAGGGTTTTGGGAGGTAGGCGTCGGGCAGGTTAGCCATGCCTTCTCTTGATACCCTTTCCTCCTCCCGTGCGGTGAGCATCAG
>CAYMTB010000037.1:0-2179 GCA_964393225.1 uncultured Syntrophorhabdaceae bacterium | reverse complement strand
GGTTAGCCATGCCTTCTCTTGATACCCTTTCCTCCTCCCGTGCGGTGAGCATCAGTAAGGGTATTCTTGATGTGTCGGGAGATTCCTTCAAAATTCTGATCAGTTCATAACCGTCCATAACCGGCATGGTCAAATCGGTAATAACCAGATTCACTGCATGCTCTCTCATAATATCAAGAGCCTCTGCACCATTTGTTGCTTCAAGCACCTCGTATCCGTCCCTGGACAGGTTGAAATCCAGTAAGAGGCGGATATCCGGGTCATCGTCCACAATGAGAATCACATAAGGATTATCCGGCATAATATCTATTATCACATGTGTTTAATGGAAATTCAAATGAAAAGCATGATAGTTTACTTTCAGTTATTTGGCTCCCTTTTCGACAAGGGCCTTTCCAATCAGTGCTGCACCGATTGCACCGGCAATCTGGGTATCAAAAGGGAATCCCTTCTCTGCATAGACCTTATTATGCCATTTGGTTTCACATGCTTCGATGCCGAGCTCTTTCGTGATTCTCTTTACAACACCCTGGTTCTTTGCGATACCGCCGGTAATTGCAAATTCTTTCTCAACATTGACCTTTTCAAGGAGTGAAAACACCCTGTGAGCCATTGCTGAGCAATATGCTGCGAGCACTTTCTCTTTCGGCCAGCCTGCACGGAGCAGGTTTGCTGCTTCTGATTTTGCAAAAATAACGCATGTGGAACTGACAGGGGGCGGTTCCTCTGCAACCTTAAAGGACATATCCCCAACATCCTGAATAGGTACACCGAGCAGGTCCGCGAAGACTTCCATACCACGGCCTGTGCCTGCTGCACACTTGTCATTCATCAAGAAGGCGTTGACTTTACCTTTTTCGTCAATCTTAATAGCCTTGCAGTCCTGGCCACCCATATCGAGAATGGTTCTGACTGCTGGACCGTACATCCAGTTTGCGCCCCTTGCGTGACATGCGATCTCTGTTATTGCCCTGTTACCGAAAGGAACGTTTATGCGGCCATAACCAGTACCGACGGTGAACTGAAGATCTTTCAATGTAAGGTCAGTGCCTTCAACTGCTTTGTTAAAAACATTGATTGCGCTGTCCGTGCTGTTGGAGCCTGTCCTCATGTTGCCATAGCAATAAAGCTCGCCGTCTACCATGATAACGCCCTGGGTGCTGACGGAACCTACGTCAATGCCTGCTGTTATATATTCACCCTTCTTCCAGTCGATTTCGGGGTTTGTCCATCTTGATTCCGGCCATCTCCAAAATTCTTTCTGTCCTTCTGACATAATATGCCTCCAATTTTTACTCTGCAGCAGCGATTGCAGCGCCAATTGCGCTGACAAACTCCGGATCTGCGGGCACAGCGATTTTAATGTTGAGTTCTTTCTCAACCGCCTTGATAAACCCTTTATTGAGCGCAACGCCGCCGATTGCTGCTACGTCATTCTCAATGCCAACTCTTCTAATTATTGACACGATCCTGTCTGCAACAGCTGTAAGAACTGCCCTTGCAATATCCGGTTTTGCAGTCTGTGAGTGAACGAGAGAGACGAGCTCTGATTCCGCAAAAACTGCGCAATGCGCGTTCATTCCCACTTCTCTCGTGGACTGGTCATAGAGTTCCGCCATCTTTTCAGCCTGTATCTCAAGCGCCCTTGCCATAGCTTCAACGAATGTGCCTGCACCTGCTGAACACTTCTCGTTGATTGCAAAGTCAACAACCATACCTTTTTCGTCCACCTTTACCGCTCTCCCTTCTTCTGCACCAACGGCAATAACTGTCCGTGCATTGGGCATAATATATGAGATACCCTTCGCTGCAGCGCTAACTTCTGTAATTTCGCCCTGAGCAAAATCGCAATCTCTCTTTCCTGCACCAGTGGCAAGAACTTTCTGGATATCGCTTCTCTGCATTCCAGCTGCCTTTAATGCCTCATCATACGCCTGGCTGGCGGCTACTTTCGCATCCAGACCTGCGGGAACCATTGCTTTTGAAACAACATTACCATCTTTCATGATTACGATCTTAACATTCTTTGCACCACTGTCTATACCCGCTGTAATCATCCTTATACCTCCTCCTGAAGGATATATGTACAATATCCAATAACTAAATTACAATATAGAAACAAAAACATAAAATGACAAATTTGGAATTTGGAATTTGTGGAAAACTGTATATATTATAC
>CAYMTB010000036.1:0-19811 GCA_964393225.1 uncultured Syntrophorhabdaceae bacterium | reverse complement strand
TCTGCGGCCCGCGTTTCCCAGTGTGCGGGAGTATAGTGCAAGACTGCCGCAACGGCGAGCAGCAGGAGCGACATACAGGCGAACAGGTTGTTTCGCATGTCGCTCAGGCCCAACCCATCCGTATGTCCCAGTTACGCGAAGATGGTCATGGCGGCATGGAAGGTAGGGGCGCGGAAGAAGACCCAGCCTATGCATACGAGGTTGAACGTCAGTACCGTCTGCGCCACGCCCCACAGGCGGTGGCCGAGCGTGTGTGTCGTCTCTTCGCTCTCCAGGCCCCGCTGCAGCATGCGGGTGATGGCCAATACCCCGCCGTGGAAGGCCCCCCAGATCACGAAGGTCCAGTTCGCCCCATGCCACAGGCCACCCAGGACCATCGTGATGATGAGGTTCAGGTAGGTACGGGCCGAGGAGCGACGGGAGCCTCCCAGCGGGATGTACAGGTAGTCGCGCAGCCAGGTGGACAGCGAGATATGCCAGCGCCGCCAGAATTCCTGCAGGTTCTTGGAGACGTAGGGCCGCATGAAGTTGGCCGGGAGGGAGAACCCCAGCATCAGGGCGCTGCCGATGGCGATGTCGCTATAGCCGGAGAAATCATTGTAGATCTGGAAGGCATACGCATAGATGGCGATCAGGACGCGGACGCCCTGGTAGGGCGTAGGGTCCTGAAAGACCGCGTCCACCAGCCAGTGCCCCAGCATGTCGGCCAGGATGATCTTCTTGGCCAGACCCTTGAGGATCAGGAAGAAGCCCGTCATGATGCGCTGCTCGTTGTACTCCGGTGCGGCGTTGAGTTGGGGGATGAAGTGGGCGGCGCGGATGATCGGCCCGGCGACCATGCGCGGGAAGAACGAGACGAAGATCGCGTAGTCAAGCAGGCTATTGGCGGGCTCGATCTTCTTGCGGTAGACATCGAAAGTGTAGCTGATATTCTCGAAGGTGAAGAAGGAGATGCCGACCGGCAGCAGCAGGTTCAGCGTGGGCAGTGAGACGTGCAGGCCCATTGAAGTCAGCAACTCACTGAGCGAGGTGGCGAAGAAGCCGTAGTACTTGAAGAGGCCGAGAATGCCCAAGTTCACGGTCATGCTGAGGGCCAGCAGAGTACGCCGGCGGCGGGGCTCCTCGGCGTGCGCGATGCAATTCGCGAGGACATAGTCAAGAACGGTGGAGAAAACGATCAGACCAAGGTACTTCACATTCCACTGCGCGTAGAACGTGTACCCGGCCGCCAGCAGCAACACCTTGCGGGCTGTGTTGTGGCGTCGCAAGGCCCAGTAGAGGACGAAGATCGCAAGCAGGAAGACAGGGTAGCGGCCATCGGTGAAGTTCACGGCTGGGCCCCCTGGGGAGAAGCCTTGAGTATGGGGACGATGAACTCGCGAGTGAAGGAGCGGGAGAGGCGCGCGGCGCCCTGGGCGCTGAGGTGATGGGAATCGACGAACTCACTATCTGGAGGAAGCCATGGAGGCTGATTGAGGTCGACGAAGCAGAGCTCTTGTTCCCGGCAGACCTCGCGGATCCACCTGAGGTATGCATCATACCCGTAGGCCTTCTCCTGAGCTGTCCGTGCACTGTGCATCGGCATATTCACAACGATGACACGGATGCCATTCTGGCGTGCTCTGCGGTTCCCGAACCTTAGCGCCTCCATAATGGTCGGTTCGCTGCGGAAAGGCGTGATGAATTCGGGGTGCTTGGACAATTTCGAGAACTCCTCTGCACGCTGTGCAGGCGATAACGCTGCAATTGACATTAGCTCGTGGTTGTGGGCTCGGCTCCAAGCGTCAATCTCATATGCCCACGCTGTACCTTTTACCCGGCGCGCAGTTTCCATTTTCTGTCGATACTGAGGGAGCAACCTCATGGGAGCCTGCAACAGAATCCGAAAAGGGCGGGTGATGCAAAAGCCCAAGGTACACACGTTTTGCCAATCTGGTGTTTGCTTGAATAGATCCAATGCCACCCCCAAAGTAGCTTCGTTCCTCTGGAAATCGTCGAAATTGAATAGAGCAGTCTGGCGCCTGCCCACCCCCCACACCACTAGCCGTGGTTTGGCCCTTCTACCAACTATGTAATCTATAGTACCCGCGTCACTTGGAATTGTGCTCGCCGGCCCAGCCAGATTGTAGGATGAGACGTCTGTACCGACAGAGTGCGCCTCGTTGTCAACAACTCCGGGCACAAAGCCATTACCAGTGCGGCTATCACCAACGAAGATAACATCACTACGTCGTGGGTCCTTCTCATTCCACGTGTCAAGTAAGACCGCTCGGTCCACTTTCAGGTAGGGATTCTGCAGCGCCATTCCGCTTCGATACAGGACGATGTTGCTGGCTATCGTGAAGACTACCACCCAGCATGGGATTGTGAACAGACGAGTTAGGAAGAAACGCTTCATTGTCGGCTCCTGCAATGTGTGGCTGGTCATGGCATGGAAGGCGCTCTTGATTTGATACTCGTCGAGCAGATCAAGCAAGTAATGGCCAGGAGGCCAATAACTGGGTGCCGGCAGCAACATACCACCCCAGACACATGCACATGAGGCCGGCCCGATCCTCGGTGTCAATGGTGAAGGCGTGAGGGATGGGGGGCATGGGCTACATCACTCTTGGCCGGGCTCCGTGGCGCAAGTTGTGCCGTATTGGAGTGGCCTATTCCTACCCGTCACCACTGAGCAAATTGAGTGTATGCCCATTCCGGCAGCCAGCGTCAGTAACGGAATGTAGGGAATGCGGAAGCGGCTGTAGCCTTGAAGGAAAGCAACGGCACCCGCATAGACTAGCGAGAGCGCAATCAGAAACGCGAGCGCTCTCTGTTCGGGTCGATGGACCATAATTTGGACGCCCCAGATCGCGAGGACAAAGCAGAGTGTTCCAAGGGCACCGGACAGGACTGCGACAAGCCCCGGATAGGGAAAGAGCTCAGTCAGATATCCGCGCGACGGGCCCAGTAGAGTTCGGACAAAGCATTTGACAAACAGTCTGGCAGTCAGTGCCTTGTTATCACGCAGAATGTTGAGAGCCATATCTGTCTTAATGCGCGAGTCCGCGAATGCGGCATCAGGTGTACCTGCCAAACGGGCTGCGGCCTGCCTCTCGGGTGGGCTTACTGCGTCGCTCGTGCGGAGGCCCTGTTTGGCCGACATGACGACTCCTGCATTGAAGTACAGAAGGCAATTGCCGGCACCGGAGGAGAATCCTGGTTCGCCGAAGATCACGTTATTCCGTACAACCCAAGGCGTGAGGACGACTACAAAGCCGACCACAATGTACGCTGCGCCTTTGAGACTTCTACTCGCTTGGCGGGAGTAGATGGCGTTGCACCCGACAAGAACCGCCGGCCATAGGACCGATGCTGTCCGAACATAGGCGGCAATGCCAGCCATCACTCCGGTGGCAAGTAACAGGAACATGTGCCGCATGCCAGACGCTTGCCAACCAAGCAACAATAGCCACACCGTGATCAAGATAATCAGCGCTGATAGTGTCTCCGTAAGCAACAGGTTGGCGTAGATGATGCTCGGCAGATCTATTGCCAGGAGCAACCCACTCGCAAGCCCGGCCACACGCCCCCCCAAGCTATACCCAATGATACAGACTATACCCGCAGTCAGGGCGCTAAGGATAATCTGCAGCAGGATAGCCGCTTGCGGTTGATGCCCCAACACGCGATACACAAGCGCGATGAAGGCGGGGTATCCCGGGCCTCGCTCAGCTGCGGGAGCAAGCGCATGCGGATCAGCAGATTCACTGTAGACGCCGTATTGGGCCAGGTTCAGCGCGAGTTGATCGTAGGTCAGAGCATCCGGATTAGTGAAAGCAAAGCGTGTCGGTCGATCGTTGCGGTCATAATTGAGTGCACAGGCGTAGACCAACAGACGGCAGACCATTGCCAGAACAATCACCAACAGTACGTCCTTACGCATCTGCTCTGCTCCTCACGATGGTGGGCTTTCCACCCCGGCCCTCTCATCTGTTGGTACTGATCGGCGCAGTGGGCTGCTGGCGCGATAGCTGTTCTGCAGGCAAAGGTGGGTCTAAGTTCCAGGCGGGCGAGAAGCGTCGATGTCGCGAGGCATATGCATGCGCCACGAGGTGATGGCTGACGCGTCTTGACTGATACGCCGCTCGATTGCTCTCCGCTGGAGCGCGGATACGGATTCCATCCCACCTCAGGCCGCCTAACCTGCAGCCGAATCGCTATCGATCGGCGTTTGATGGACGGCCAAACCTTAGTCGCCACGGCAACAATGCCGCCTCTAGCATGATGGCTCTTGAGAGCTTTGACTGGCCGTATTGGCGATCCGCGAAGATGATTGGAACTTCCAGCACCCTTGCCCCGGCGGTGACACCACGATAGAGCATTTCTACCAGGAATCCGTAGCCCTGGGTCTGAGTGTCCAGTATGCCAGATGTTAGGATCAGGCTGGCGCGATAGCCACGGTATCCGGTTGTACAGTCACGCTGCCGCAGACCGAGAACGGCCCGGGCATAGAAGCTGCCGAAGCGACTGAGTAGCCGCCTCAAGAGACCCCAGTGGAGTGTACCACCACCGGGAACGTAGCGTGAGCCCAAGACCATGTCATACTCTTCAAGACCACGGAGGATGGCCGGCAGTACCGCTGGATCATGCGATAGGTCTGCATCCATGGTCAGCAGGCGCTTCCCACCCCATTCCAGTGCTTGACGCAAACCAGCAATGTGTGCACTGGCATAGCCCCCCTTACCTTGGCGATGGATGACCTTCACCCATCCGTTGTCAGCGGCGAAAGCATCTGCTATCCGCCCTGTGCCATCGGGTGAACCATCGTCTATGATGACCACGTTAAGCCCCGGGGCGCACTCGCCAATTAGCGGCAGAACCATCGGCAGGTTCTCAGCTTCATTGTATGTGGCGATGGTGACGTATGCGTCGGAATAATCCAGCATCGTCTTCTCCTATGGCTGTGTCTGTGGGCATCCTACCCATAGAGCATCAAATGTCCGTCTGGGGGCTGATGCTTGTGCGTGCTCGTAATCAGAGAGCTGGAAATGCAGGGGGGGAGACGCGGAAGGGATCACGCCCCCAGAGCCAACAGGAAGATCGCAGCCAATTCCACCGGGCAATAGTCAGCGCAGATCCCCCGATGGCGGAGAGCATTCACCGGCGCCGTGCAATGACCTTCTCATACACCGCCAGATGCTGGTCGATCATGGTCTCGATGGTGAAGTTCGCCGTGACCCGTTCACGTCCGGCCTCTCCCATCTGTCGGGCCTCATCAGGATGCGTCAGGACATACTTGAGCGCCTCGGCCATGGCGTGGGGATCCTCGGGCGGCACAATGAGCCCGGTCTCGCCATGCGCCACCGCCTCCGCGCAGCCGCCCACATCCGTGGCCACGACCGGCTTCCCGGCCGCCATCGCTTCAAGGATCGTGATCGGGAAGCCCTCCTGGCGGGAGGACAGAACGAAGACATCCGCGGCGGCGATTAGATTGGGGACGTCGCGGCGAGGACCGAGAATCCGGACGGCATCTTCCAGCTTCTGGGTAGTGACTTCAGTCTGTATCATCGTCGCAGTTAGGGGTTCGAGCTCCAAGCTGCCCGCGATCCAACACAGTGTCTCAGGAATGTCGCGATGCACTTCAGCCATCGCCCTGACCAGTACTTCCTGGGCCTTGCGGGAAGTAAGGTTGCCGACGTTACAGATCAACGGGCTAGCAGCAGGCGTGTTCAGGCTTTCTCTGACGGTTGCGCCATCTTGGGTAGGGGCAACGCGGCTGGCGTCAATGCCATTCCAGATGCGCGTGACCCGTTCATCTGACCACCGCCACCGGTCCTTGAAGCTATCGGCGCCTGCCTGTGAGATGGCGATGATGTGGTCTGTAACCGGTAGGAAGGAGCCATATACTAAGTTCACCCAGCGCGGATACGCGCTCTGAATGTTGTGTTCCGTATAGACGAGGGGGGGAGGGGCAGACAGCAGGCGCTTGGCTTGGGCGACCCACATGGTAGGCCGAGGCACATGAGCATCGATGACGTCAGGCAGAAAATCGCTGATGATGCGCCTGAACCCGAAGATGCAAGCAGGCGTGAAATCAGCCAACGGTCCGGGAGCGAAGGTGCGCCGAGCCAGCAGCCGCTGACAACGAATGCCTTCGGCCTCCAAGGTAGGCACGATTCTGTCAGTGCCTTCCAGGAAGGCGATCATGACGTCATGCTGACGGGCGTTCAGGGCGCGGGCGAGGTCCACGATTACTTGCTCGGCGCCGCCGCCTTCGATTGCTACGCCGGTGAGAAGGACTCGCATGATCTACCGCCTCGCTGGTGTGAACACGATGAAATCCTGAATGGCCCTATTCAGCGCGTGCGGAACGAGCAAGTGGCCAGGAGTGTCATGCCCGTCGGCACAGTTTCAGGCATGTCTCCAACTTGGCTGTCCACAACTGAGCGAACCCGCTACTGCGGGTTCGCCGACATCTGCGCAAGCCTATCTTCTCATGGTCTGGAAGAGGCTACGGCGCAAAGTGCCGTAGATACTTGGAGTGTGTGCCATGAACCACAAACGCAAGCGGTCGGCGAGAATGCCGCCCTTCTCAGAGAGCGCATTGCGAGCGAGGCCGTTCGCCCTGGCGTCTTCCCCAGTGAGACAGAGGATGTCTACGGCGACACGCTGCCTCTTAACCCACATGTTCCTCGCCTCTTCGGGCGTCAACCACCCGTGAGAGACGCGATTTCCCTCGCCAAACTGCTTCTGGCCCACGAACAGCGTTACCTCAGCGAAACCAGTCGTGATTGCCTCTCGCTGCAGCCGATTCCAAGAACCATAGTATACAGACAACCGCAGAGTGCAGAAGGCGACGGTATACCCCAGCGCGGCCAGGCGCACGATTAGCTCGAGATCCTCTACACGTCGCACACGCGGGTCGAACTGGATGCGGGCGATTACCTCTCGGCGCGCCAACCATACGCTGCAGCCGCAGAGCATACCTTCCTGTCGCAGCACAGCACCACGGCATGTGATGTGGCGCAACAGAGGAACTCCGGGGTTCGTTCGCGTGTCCCGAGCGTCGGGCGACACCGAATCACACATGCACAACGCCAGACCCGGATTATCCCGCATGACACCAACATGCACTTCTGTCTTCTCTGGAAACCACTCATCATCCGCGTCAAGGAAAGCGATTAGGTCGCCGGTGGCGCACTCAATCCCCGCGTTTCGGGCCACCGACGCTCCCCCGTTGGCCTGCTGGATGAGGGTTGCATTGGGAAAACTATCACGTACGATCTCGGCAGTATTGTCGGCGGAGCCATCATCCACTACGATCACTTCGATGATATTGGCGTACGTCTGGGCATACACCGAGTCAAGCGCCCGCTTGATCGTGTCAGCGGCATTGTAGGCGGGCATGACTACGCTGACCGTTGGAAGCGCACGTTCTGCAGGGGGCGCAGTTTGGCTCATTGAACCCGTCATGATCCAGATCTCCAGCGTAATCCAGTATGCATGCAATGGCAGCCGGCTACGCTCGGAAGCGTCGCTTGGCCAGCAACTGACGTAGTGACCGCGTGAGCGCCGAGCCTATAACAAGACAGCGGCTGACAGCCTTCTGCAGCAGCGGTTGGTTGGTGCTGTTGATCAACCAAGCGACCCTATGGGCGCGTCGCAAAGTTGGACCGGTCAAGCCCGACGGCGCGCACGCCATCTCTGAGGCGATTTCCCGGGCGTCATCCCATCGTTCGTGCGTGACTGCGGAAAGCATGTCCAGCACCAGCCAGGGAGAAATCAACTCCCAGTACTCCCGCGACGTCAACCCGGACTGCCCGTTCTCCTCGTCCGGCCGGTGCCGCTGCAATACGCGGTAATGGCAGATTGCATAGTCAGTCGCAGAAACCGAGGAAAGGCTATTAGGCCTGCGTCTATAGCCGTACAGCTTGTTTCTCAGCGAGACCGCTCGACACCCAGCAGCCAGGACGCGAAGCAGGATATCGAGGTCCTCGGCAACTGGCAGACTCGTGTCGAGGACGCCGGCTCGAGCGAAGACGCGACGCCTGACCAGCCAGGTCGGCAGTGGGATTGCGCCGCCCCACCGGAGCGTCAGCCTAATGTCGACCTCAAGTCGCTCAACTTGTTGTATCTCTGGCCATTGAACGCAGTCGGCGTCGTTGGCGACCTCTGCCATCACACATCCGACAAGATCAAGCGTGGGTTCGTCGGCGAAGGTACTTAGTTGATGCTCCAGCCTCCGAGGATGCCACAGGTCATCGGCGTCCCCGAAGGCGACGAACTCATACTGCGCGGCTTCGATGCCAGCGTTTCGCGCGGCGGAGGCTCCGCCGTTTGCCTGGCGAAGGATCTTCACCCCTGGGTAATGCTGCTGAAGGAGGTCGGCCGTGCCGTCGGTAGAGCCATCATCCACCACGGTGATTTCGTCTGGCGGCACAGTCTGCGCCAACACCGAGTCCAAACACGCCGGCAAGTACTTCGCGCAGTTGTAGGCTGGGATGACCACGCTGACTGATGGCGTACTCGGCACAGCCGGATCAAGCATGGGCGACCTCCCGGTGCCGCAGTAACAGTCGCGACTTGTCGATGATGGGCGGTTAGGCAATCACGGCACTGCGGTTTCTCAGTCATTGTCCACTCGCCTCGGCACACTCCCCCCGTTGGGGCGCGCCTAGCGGTTGAACCACCTGAGCAGGGCTGAACGCAGCCCGAAGTAGCAAGAGGGGAAGCGATGGGCCAGAGTTAGGCGCACATTATCCAGCACTCGTCCGCGAGGAAGCTGCAGGCCCTGGCGCGCGCGCGCCAAGGCTCCCGCCATGTCCCCGCGGTATGCCAGCACTTCCGCGGCGCTGCGATACCGTTGCCTGCGGACGGCGGCTGCCTCCTGCGTCGTGAGCCACGGGTTGGGCGCTTCCCCGCGGAGTAGATCCTCCGCACACAGCAGTAGAGCCTCAGAGTATAAGTCAGCTATATGGGGATTTCTTGCGCGTTCATTCATCCCGTAGTAAATGGTCAAGGGATCTCCGTACCTGGCAACGCCATAGCCCAGAGAAGTCACGCGCCAAAGAAAGCCAACATCCTGTCCCCGTCGCATCCGTATGTCAAAGCCCCCCAACGCGCCGAACGCCTGCCTTCTCACCATCCATACGCTGCATCCGACAAAGCCAAAGGGGCTTCGAAACAGGTGCCGGAAGGTGCGATGTGAGAGTTGGGCGGTGGACGGCGGACGCCATAGGGTTTTTCCAGACGCGCTAAGAGCATCACACAGGCACAGAGTCATGCCCGGATGGCTCTGGAGCACGGCTACCTGCCGCTCGGTCTTCAGAGGCAACCACTCGTCATCAGCATCAAGGAAAGCAATGAGTTCGCCGCTGGCTTGGGAGACGCCATAGTTGCGCGCAGCCGCCGCCCCAGCGTTCGCCTGGCGCAGCAGCCGGACCTGTGGAAACTGCTGCGAGACGAGCTCCACTGTGTTGTCGGTGGACCCGTCATCAACCACGATCACTTCACTGAGGCTGGCATAGGTCTGCGCAAAGACCGACGCGAGGGCGCGACCAATGGTTAGCGCAGCGTTGTAGGCGGGTATGACGACGCTGACCGAGGGTGTAGTATCGGCACTCGTCTCAGGTGAGTTGTAAGACGCGGCCAAAGCAGTCGCGTGTTCGTTGCGCACTATGGTCTTCTCCGTCATTTCTGACAGCCGATTCTACTTGCGTTCCAGCCAGCGCAGATCAGGTGGGCGACGGCCCCAGCCGTCCCGGAAGCCGCATAGCTCAGCGGCGCTCGCTCGACGGATGGTCGGTTTGAGAATTGCTCGTAGTGCAGAACCCAGGGCGCTCTTGAGCAGCCACAACGGCGCCACCAATCGCGCCCATCCGCGGGCGTGTTTTCTGATCATGAGTCCCAGGCTGCGGCACAGTAGATACATCCTACCACAATTCGGCCCCGAAGCAGTGTCCGGGGTGCTGCCTGCCCACTTATGAGTTACTGTCGCCTTCATGGCGCAGTAGTTCCTGTACCCAGCCTGCTTGACCCGCAGCGACAGATCGGTGTCTTCCGAGTAGGCAAAAAACTGATCATCGAATAGTCCCACTTGCTCCACGATTGCGCGTGGCACGAGCAACGCGAAGCCCAAGAGCGTATCGAACTCGACGAGGTCCGGCATTTCTTTGTCGGGGTTGCCACGTGCGCGCCGCGATCGGCAAATCAGGGGCTGCCATGTGCCTCCCAGGGCGCCAGGAATGTCCAGGTCATCGCATAGGGGTTGGCACGCCGAGATGAGACCGGCCTTTGGCGCGCGTTGCTGCGCGCGCACCAGTTCGCAGATCATCTCCGGCGACACGATTGTATCGTTATTGAGTACGAGCAGATAGTCGGGCTTTTCGCGTAGCGCTATCTCGGCCGCGTAGTTGTTGCCTCCGGTAAAGCCAAGGTTCACTGGAGAGCACAGCAAAGTGACTTCGGGGCAGCTGGCCAAGGCAGATGATGGGTCCTCCCGTGAGCCATTGTCCATTACGAATATGCGGACGTTGTCATAAGTACTGGAGCGCAGGGATTGCAGACATGCGAGCGTGTCCGGCAGGCCATTCCAGTTGAGGATGATGACTGCGACGAGTGGCTGCATGTCCGGGGCAGCCTCAGTGGGATTGCTCATGGTCGGTGCTCCGGTGGGAAGCATTTTTTGGTGTTTGCGTGGGCGCGTGTACCGGTGTTTCAGATGCGGATGCGTTCGGGCCTAATTACAGGCGGAATACCGATACCAGGCCATCCTGGTAGACCTGCTGGTGAGCGCGCGCAAACTCTCCCATCCAACTTGGGTAGGTGCCATACACCGGGTCTGCGGGGTCAGAGGTGTCGCGTGTGAAGATAACATAGGCGGATCGGATGGGGTCGGTTCGTGTGAGAAGTTTGAGTTGCTCTTGGTTTATCATGGCGACGTGCCGCTCAAAGTGACGACCATAGAGTGGGTAAATGCGAAAATTACTCGCGACAAGCAATTCAGACGGTGCGTCAGGAGGAGCACTGCGCTCTAGCCAGTCGTACAGCCCCGTTGACGCCACTGATTTGAACATATCTGAGTACTGTGTGTTACGTCCTGTTTCGCGAAGTAGCGAGGCGTGCTGGAGGGTCAACGCACAGAGAAGGGACACTAGGAGCAAGGAGGTCGCTGTCTTTGCGGACGACGGGAAGCGAAACTGTATGGGCCAGCGAATTTGAGTGGCCAACCCGAACACTGCGAGGGCAGCGAGGAGGAACATCGAGCCCGGTAGTCTTAGTGTCACGGTCCTCAGTGTCACGAGAAGTAGCGCACCGAGAACTGCAAACGCGAGGTCTTCGTTCCCTTGAGTGCCCTTTCGCTTAGGCAACACCCGATCCAGAGATTTCACAACCGCGCCGTAGATGAGTGGGAGCGCGATGGCCATAGCGGTGACGATAGTGGCGACCCCGTAGCGCATCACGTTCCGTCCGTTGGAGAGTTGGTTGAGTGTACCCTTCACAGTCTCAACGGAGAACGGTGTCGCGAGCAAGCAAAGAGCGAATCCGAGGAATGCGACGGAGATCGCCGCCTGAATGAAAGCTGCCGCTGAAACGGGCGTGTCCTGACGCAGACCGCGTAAGAGCCGAGCCACACACACCACGGTAGCCACGCTCAGACCAACCAATATGAGCGGATGACCGTAGAGAACAACGGCCTGAGCCAGTAGCCGGTAGATTTTGGGCTCTGTCAGATGGCCCAGGAGCATGCTGTCGGTCAGGCTCAGATTGGGGGCACTTGGTTCCTTCCAGAATGGTCTGAAGAGATCGTGACCGAGGATACGAATTGGGAAGGGATAGAGTGGCGTGCCCCCGTAGCTGAGGTTTCTGAAATACCAGATTCCTCCCCCCACTACCGCAGCCAGCAGCCACCCCAAGGCGGGCACCACTACCCTCGTCCACAGCGCACGAGGACGGACAGAGTCGAGGGGGCAATGTCGGCTACAGACGCCCACCACTGCAACCGCGGCCAGGACAACGAAATAGTACGGCCAAGAGTATTTCGTGCCAAGCACCAGACCAGCGGCCATGCCCGAGGACACTGCCATACTGGGCCGCTGATTTTGCAGCCAGAGAAGTAGGAATATCAAACTCGTCACAGCCGCAGCGCCAAACAGCATATCCACTTCCTGGGAGTGCATAAGCGACTGGGTGATTGGTAGTGCCCAGAGGAGATATGCGACTAAGAAGGCAACGCGGGGAGCAGCCCCTGCCAGACGCGAGAGCGCGTAACCAGCACATATCAGCATACAAAAGGGGACCAATTGGAATAAGTTGACGAGCAAATCTGAATGCGTCGGCAGTAGCAGGCACGCCGCAAGCAACTCTGCGATACTGGGGAAGAACCAAACCTCTACCCCGGGGGCTGGCAGCCCGTGCGTTTGGAGCATGGCGACCGATAGCGGGAGGTGATAGTAGATGCTGTCACCATCGACGGGGACGTTTTGGAGGCCTTCATAGCATTGGTATACCAGTGCCGCCAGGGCAATGGCGAGCATGCTGATCTGGAGAGCAGACAAGGATTGCAGCGTCTCTGAGAGTTGGGAAAGCCCGAACCGACAAGCAGCCCAGCGACCACGACGGGCAGCCAACATGACAGCAAGTCCAGTGCCGCCCAGTATGGAGAATAGGGGCACGAAGCTGAACCATCTGAGCCAGAGAAGACAACTAGCCACGACTGTGATGTAGTAGACCGTGATTAGAAGAACGAGTAGGCAGTGAAGATGTAGTCGAGTCTGGTCAAACCACCTCCTGACAACGATGCTAACAGCGTGAAGCAAGGCACACATCGACAAGGCGAAGACGACGAGTCTGAGATAATCTCCCATGTGTAGCACGACGGAACTCCTGTCTCCAGAGCTATTTGCGCAAGACGCTGGCCGGGCCGGGAATCCCCCCTCTAGCGTTTGCTGCGAATCAGCGCCTCGTCGAATAGTCTCAGCAGATCCTGCAAAGATCTTTCCCAGGTCCAATTATCGCGGACATACTGCTGGGCCCAAGCGCCCCTTCTAACCAACTCGGCAGGGTCTGTGCGTACTTGCTCGATCATTGCCGCAAACTGCGCCTCGTTGCGCTCCACCAGCCAGCCGCTATTGCCATCGACGACAGTCTCCCGCACCCCGCCCTCGCGAACGCCTAACACCGGCGTGCCGCAAGCCATTGCCTCCAACGCAGTTAGCCCCAATGGCTCTAGATACGGCGCGTATAAGAAGAGTGCGGCCTGGCGATAGAGGCCCCGCAGAGTTTCATCGGTGATGCGAACATGCGTCGTGAGGTCAACGCCAACGTCTCTTGCCAGCGCGCGCAGGTAGTCCAATTCGCTACCTCCCTGATCTCCAACCAAGACCAGGGGAGGGCGGTGATTTTGCGGCATTAGTCCCAGGGAACGGATAATGAAGTGAAAACCCTTGTGGGGACGAAACGCGCCCACCGAGAGGACAAACGCCTCGCGCGGTTGGGCAGTTGGTGAGAAGAGATCGACATCCACGCCCAGTGTACAGCATCTAGCGATGCCGCCATGGGCCCTCAGAATGGATTCGCATGAGTAGACAGAATTGGTGATAACCATGCTTGCCGACAGTGTATTCAGACGCTCATTAGCAATGAGATAATGCGCGAAGGGACGAGGCAGGAAAGCCCTCCACCATTGATTCTGACCGCTCTGTTGATTGGAGGGTAGCATGCGATCAGCCAGCGGTGCCTCAAACATACTTCGCCGAGGTTCGGCACAGAAGTAAACACTGGGAGTGCGCAAGAAGCGCAGCAGTGACGGCGCGGTTTCGTAGAGATCATGGTGCACATAGACCAGGTCATACCCCGCCTGGTCGAGCTGCACTGCCAGTTGGCGCTGCATTTCCGTCAGCCGCCGATAGCCACGGGACCAAGATACAGCATTGCGCAAAGCCATGGAGACCTTGGCGAGCCTCGTCCGCGGTGCGCCATGGTCCCAGTGGAAGGGAAGGCGTGTCACCTGACTGGCCACTGGAGCTACGTCACAGAAGCCGCTATCGGCGGTCTCGGGCTCATAGACGTCCACGGTGTGCCCCGCTGCCACGAGCGCACGGGTGTGTTCGTAGACGACGCGCTTGGCGCCACCGGAGGGTAGATTGTGGTAGAGAGCAATCCGCATGCCTACTGTCCCTTCAAAGCTGTACCAGGTGGGTTGCTACGATGAGGCATGGCTACAAGCCTTACTGTAGATGAAGACCGCCGTGCTGGCCCGCGCTCGAGTGGCCCGCCCTGAACCCTATGCGTGCAATCATTTTCCGCAGCAATACGCCATGGTCCAGGCAGAGGCTTCTCCAGAGCATCTTCCAAGCGCTGGGTTCGGGCAGGCGTCTGAGTGCGATTGAGACAAGCTGGCTGGCAATCATCCTGCGCCGAAGAACATACTCGGATCGCCCTAACGCCTCTCGCTCCGCAAAGGTCCGCAGCACTGCTTCTGCGATATTCGTCACGACCTGCAGGTCGGCCCCGTCGGTATGCTCGCAGCGCAAACACTCGACAATGGCTGCAGATACAGGCACTCCAAGGTACTTCGTCATCCAGGCAGCGATCACCTCGAAGACCTCCCCTTCTCGTTGACCTCTGTTGGCAGCCATTTGACCGTCATGTATGCGATAGCGCAGAAGAATGTCAGGAACGTTCTGTCCGTCGGTGATAGCTAAGAGCCTGTGCCACAACTCAAGATCCTCGTAGTAGCAGCTGGCATCGTAGTAGCCGACTTCTTTCAGTAAGTCGTGACGCATCATCACTGTCGGATGCATGAAGGGCGCGGGAGGGTGCCCAAAGAAGAGCGCCCATCTGATATCGATCGCATTGCTTGGGAGACTGTAACCGCCGGAGACAGGCGCACCCCGCCCGTCAATCCGTTCCACCCGTGCACCGATAATGCCAACTTGGGGATGGCTCTCTAAATAGGCCACTTGCCGGGCAAAGCGCTCTGGTAAGGCGATATCGTCGCCGTCCATCCGCGCGATATATTTACCGGAGGCCAGGTTGCAGCCCACGTTCAGCGCTGCTCCAATTCCCGCATTCGCTTGGGTACATATCCGGATGCGTTGATCACGCTGCGCTATTTCTGCGAGTATCCGCGCTGACGCGTCTGTCGAACCATCATCCACTATGATGAACTCGAAGTCACGGAAGGTCTGCCCAACAATACTGTCAACGGCCTCGGCTACATGCGTCTCACAGTTGTAGACGGGCATTATTACACTGACTACAGGTGTTGGCGTCATTTGCATTTCGCTCTCAATAGCTCGGCGAAAACGTATTCCACGCGCCATCTACCGCAGGCGAGCCTTCAGTTTTCTCATCAGCACTGTTGGGTCGAGCTTGGCTGCCTTCCATATCACCAACCAGCTCGACAGCTTGTGTGGTCTTCTTATAGCCATATGAAACAGCCGGTCAGCAAGGTCATTTCGGACAAATGCTCGTTGCGTCCTAGACGGCTGCTCCTTGTCTACGAAAGAACGAAAGAGGGTTTCCGCGAGAATGGCTGCTGGCACAATATCCGGGCCAGCATCGTCGTGATGCCAGAGGCTGTGGACCGCCGCCGGGTCGACATCGGCACCAATGTAGCTGGCGATTGTGCGGGTGGCGATCGCCAGTGAATCCTTGACCATGATCGCCGCTAGTCTGGAGACACACTGTTCGTCATGCAGCCGGTAGTGAACCAGGGGTCTGGGAATATTCGCGCCCTGACTGACGGCAAGTAGTCGGCTCCACAGTTCATAATCTTCGGCATGGAAATCGGTGCTGTAGTAGCCGAGTTCCCTCAGTGGTCCCACTCTCATCATCACGGCATTATGGAAAAATGGACACCCGGAGAAAACCTGCCACTTGACGAGCGGTGGGTCTACGGGCTTTTCGTTCCACGATCCAAACACTTCACCGCCAGTTGAGTTGATGAACTGCACCCAAGTGCCGACGATGCCGATTTCAGGGTTGGTCTCGAGAAACTCAAGCTGAGCGGCAAAGCGTTCGGGCATGGCGACGTCGTCAGCGTCCATCCTTGCGATGTACTTCCCAGAGGCAAGTTTGCAGCCGGTGTTTAAGGCTTTGGCGACACCTCGCTGTGGCTCCATGCAGATAGCAATGCGCTCATCTTGATGGGCGTACTGCTCCAGTATCTGAGCGGTTCGATCTGTTGAGCCGTTGTCAATGATAATGAACTCGAAGTCAGTGAAGGTCTGAGCGAGGATGCTCTCGATGGCCTCGCCCACGTATTGCTCGCAGTTGAAGACGGGCATGACTACGCTGATTAGAGGGGGGGTGTCCATTCTTCCGTTGTCCTTGACACGATCTACGGTCAGCCAACATCTTGGGTGATGCTCAAGTTCGTGCGATCTCCTCCAGTATGCGCAGCCAACGTTGGCCCCAGTTATTCAGATTGAACGCCTGTTCGGCAACCACATGACCTGTCCGTCCCAATCGCTTCCGGAGATCAACATCCTCGATCACCTGCATCAACGCATTGGTGACAGCGTCGGTCTCTGGCATCACAAGTAACCCATTGTAGCCGTCGAGTACCATGTTGGTGATACCACCTATATTAGTTGCTACAACGGCGCAACCTGCGCTCATTGCCTCTGCCACAGCTAGAGTAGTGCCTTCTGATCCCAAGGAAGGTATGATGGCAATCGAATGCTCAAGATGCACCCCGAGCGCCTCATCGGGTTGGTACTTGGTTACTCTGACACGGGGCTCATCTGCAAATCTCTCCCTTAGTAGTGCTTCGTCAGGACCTTCACCAGCAAACGTGATCTGGAGATCAGAATACTTGCGCAGTAATTGCTCTGAGACATCCAGCATCATCCGGCTGCCTCGGAACCAGCGGAAGCGTCTGGCGAAGATGATTCTGGCCTCGTCCATGCCTGACTGCCGTAACTTCATCTGCTCCGGCGAGGCCAATTGTGTGGCGTTCGGTATTACCCAGATTCGACAGGTGGGTCTTCTCTCAAGTACGGTGCGAGACCAGTTGACGAAATTGTGATCGACACAAACCACATTTCGGAAATGATCAAATAGTCGAAGACGTCTCCGAGCAATGGCTTGTTTTGCTATCGCGTCGGTCCACCGGTCGAATCTGGATGGGAAAAGGCACCGACCGATACGCTGCCGCAATCCTTTGCCGGATGTCAGCTGTTCATCGTCCTGCGGTGATTCACCCAAGACATTGGTTGTTTCCAGATCCCACTCAATCCCATGCTGAATGACCACTGAATTGGGCGCGTTTTCTTCAGATGGTGTGAGCTGATCGCTGCAGTAGATCAGTGCGTGATCCTCGCCCTTAGCCCAAATGGACGCAGCTTCGCCCAGTACTGTGCCGGGATCATTGTCAGATTGGTCCGTCTCAACTCCCTGAACCGGTATGCGCTTGTACTCAGTTTCGAAATTCATCGCAGCAGGCTGGAAAATGCGGGGTTGCCATCCGGCATCCAGACACGCATGGGCGAGCTGAACCATGTAGGTTTCAACCCCCCCTACTTTGAACTGCACTCCCTCACGATCCAGAAATTGCGGATTGAGCAGACCTATCTTCATCCCGCCATCACCTGCTCTCTGCAGATTGCGTTGTGCGCGCCATCTCATGTGTCAACCGTTCCCGAATCACCTCGGGCCGTACGCGCTCTGTTACCCTTATGAATCCGCATTCATAGGGCCCTTTCCTCGTGACACACGAGGTCTGACGTAACTATCTCCCATTCTGCCGTCTTGTGTATCATCCCGTGGGAGTGATTGAGAGGTCGGTTGATCAGCGGACTACCGTCAGTGACGGCGAAAAGAGCGCTCTCGCTGGTCGCATCAATCTTGCAGTTGTTCGCGTCTGCCATCCACAAGTCGCCAACAGTGTACTTCCCGGGGTAGAGCGCGATGTCTGGCACCACGATCTCGAGCACATACTTTCCGGGGCTCACATTCTGCATCCAGAACCCTCTGTCAGGCGACACAATGTGGTATATGCCCAAGCCAGCAGACGACCTGATGATCAGAGAAAACTGGACAATTCGAACCGGCTGACGGAATGCCATCTCCACACGTATATGTAAGTCATCCCCAATAACAAAACTGTCTCTGGGGTTCCCGTCTGAGCCATGCAGACTGACAGCTGTGAAGTGCGCCACGTCGTCTACACCAAACGGAGCAGCTAGGTCTCGAAACTGGACGTTGGAACTGGCTGGTTTGTTATTGGCAAGATACTGGTTGACGGCCTCCTCAATGGGACCTTCAAAGGCAATCTTTCCGCGATCAAGCAGTATTCCTTTGCTGCACAACTGCTTTACAGAACCCAGATTATGACTGACGAAAAGCACAGTACGGCCACCCTTTGCCACCTCGCCCATCTTGCCCAAGCATTTCTTCTGGAACTCCGCATCACCGACTGAGAGCACTTCATCAACAAGCAGTATCTCTGGCTCAAGGTGCGCAGCAACCGCAAAGGCCAATCGCACGTACATGCCCGAAGAGTAGCGTTTCACTGGCGTATCGATGAAACGCTCCACCTCTGAGAAGGCAACGATTTCATCGAATTTACTTCGGATCTCCTGACGGGTCATGCCCAGGATGGCGCCGTTCATGAAGATGTTTTCGCGGCCAGTGAGCTCTGGATGGAATCCAGTTCCCACCTCGAGCAGACTGGCGACACGCCCTCGCAGAGTTATCTCGCCCGCAGTAGGCTCGGTAATCCGGCTGAGTATCTTGAGCAGCGTACTCTTGCCTGCTCCGTTGCGACCGATAACGCCTAGTACCTCCCCCTCCTGAACATCAAAGGAGATGTCCTGAAGAGCCCAGAACTCGCGCAGACTGTCCTGCTTCTTTCGTGAAAAAGCTCCCGCGATCACATCGCGCAGAACCTTGTAGGACTGACCATGGGTCGCGCCGAGACGGTATAGCTTACTGATTCTGTGCACTTCAATGATTGGCTTGGACACGCTACGTTAGCCTCAGACTTAGATAGAGTCGGTCAGATGATGTCTGCGAAAGTTTTTTCGGTACGGCGAAAATGCCAAGCGCCACTGACGAGCAGGAGAACAGTGATGAGAGCACCGATGAGCAGACCATTTTGGTCAAGCGGCTCTTTCCCGCCGAAGAGAGACCAACGGAAGCCGTTGATCACGCCCACCATGGGATTAAGGCAGAAGAGCAGGTGCCACTTCTCCGGGATGACGCTGCCACTAAAGCCAACCGGGGAGACATATGTCCCTAACTGCACGAGGAAGGGGACAATATAGCGCACGTCACGGTATTCTACATTGAGCGCTGAGAACCAGAGGCCGATACCGAGGGCACAAGCAATCATGAGCAGAACAAGAAGTGGCAAGAACAACAGGTTGACTGTTGGCGTGATGCGATACCAGGCCATCATGCCCATCAGGATCAGGAAGGATATGCCAAGATCCACCAGACCTGAGAGAATGGCGGATGTAGGGATGATCAACCGAGGAAAGTAGACCTTGGAGATCATCTGCGCATTGGCGACAACGGAATTACTGCTCTCACTCAGCGCATTGGCGAAGAATTGCCAAGGGACGGTCCCTGACAAAGTCAGCAAGGGGTACGGGATATCATTGGAAGGTAGGTGAGCGACTTTCCCAAAGATCACCGTGAAGACGATCATTGTTAGCACCGGGCGGATAACAGCCCAGACCACCCCAATGGCGGTCTGCTTGTACTTGACCATGACATCGCGCCAGGCAAGAAACAGGAAGAGTTCGCGATAGGCCCACAATTCCTTGAAATCCAAGCTGACAAACTTCGATTTTGGACGTATGACCAACTCATTCATA
>CAYMTB010000035.1:5968-19949 GCA_964393225.1 uncultured Syntrophorhabdaceae bacterium | reverse complement strand
TGCTTTAACAGTATTGATAAGCGTAGCATTCGTAACAACCGTGTTTGCACAGGCACCGGCAAAAGATGCACCGAAAGCAGCACCGGCAGCAGTAGCTCCGGAAAAAGCACCAGCACCAGCAAAAGATGCAGCACCGGCAGATGCAAAGAAAGCAGAAAAGAAAGAAAAGAAAGCAGAAAAGAAAGCAAAGAAAGCAGAAAAGAAGGAAGCAAAACCAGCAGCCGACAAACCAGCAGCACCAGCAGCCGACAAACCAGCAGCACCAGCACCGGACAAGAAGTAGTGTAATATATCAATTCAGTGGGGGGCGGATTATCCTGCCCTCCATTTTTTTGTTCCAATCTTCACGCTTATCGCCCCCCCGATTGACACAAACGAGACAAATTTAAAAACACCATTCCTAATAGAATGATTTCTAACGAGAGTGTTTTTAGTTGAAATTAAAGACGTATTGTGCGAAAAAACAATATGGTTAAATCAAAAGACGTAGCAAAGACAAAAGAACAACTCCTGAAAGAATTGGCAGAAATGCGCCGGTTGATTAAGCAAATACAAAAATCTGAAAACCGGAATAAACATTTTGAAGAAGCTTTAAATAAAAGCGAGGACAGGTACCGGAAGCTTGTTGAACTGGCAAACAGTATGATTCTGCAAATCGATACCAACGGGAACATTACCTTTTTCAACGAATACGCGCAAAAATTTTTCGGTTATACCAGAAATGAAATTATCGGTAAAAATGTAATCGGGACAATAGTGCCCAGGGCTGAATCATCCGGTCGCGATCTCACAAGCCTTATCGAGACCATACGTCAGAATCCGGAACAACACGTTGTGCATGAAAATGAAAACATTCGGAAAGACGGGAGCAGGGCCTGGGTGCTCTGGGCAAACAGCGTTTTACCTGATGAAAGCGGTCATGTAACGGAAATCCTTTGCATTGGCAGCGACATAACAGCCCGGAAAGAGGCGGAAAAGATACTGCAGGTTTCCCGGGATGAGCTTGAAGCAAAGGTTCACGAAAGGACGTTTGAACTGAAAAAAACCTATGAAGACCTCCTTTACGAAACGGCCGAGCGTAAGGTTTACGAGGAGGCGTTACGGGAAAGCGAAACAAAATACCGGAGCATTGTTGAGGGTGCCATTGAGGGCATATTCCAGACCACAGCAGAAGGAAGGTGTACGATGGCAAATACCTCTTTGGCCCGCCTGCTGGGCTATGCATCTCCCGAAGAATTTGTTTCCGCAGCCTCAAACATGGAAGAGCAGGTGTATGTAAATCCCGATCGGTGCATAGAGTTCAAGAACCTTCTTCAATCCAATGGATATGCAAAGGGTTTTGAGACGGAATTTTATAAAAAAGACAGAAGCAGGATATGGGTTTCCATGAATGTCCGGGCTGTTTACGATGAGCGGGGCAATTTCATTTTTTATGAGGGAACGGTTGTAGATATTACATTGCGGCACGTCTTGAACGGAACCACAAACGCCTTGTCTATGGCTGTAGAAATAAGGGATCCCTATACCGCCGGTCACCAGGCGAGGGTAACGCAACTTGCTACAGCGATAGCAAAGGAAATGAATTTTAGCGATGACCATATTAAAGCCATCCAGACCGCAGGCATGCTCCACGATATCGGGAAGATATACGTACCGGCGGAATTTCTCAGCCGACCGGGAAGCATAAGCACACACGAGTTAAGCGTCCTGCGGGATCACTCAGCCGCTGGATACGAAATACTGAGAAATATAGAATATGAATACCCTATCGCCGAAATTGTATATGAACACCATGAAAGGATGAATGGCTCAGGGTATCCCCGCGGCCTCTCCGGAGATCAGATACTTATAGAGGCAAGGATTATAGCGGTTGCCGATGTGGTTGAATCGATGGCATCCCACAGGCCCTACAGACCTTCCCTTGGCACCATGAAAGCACTGAATGAAATTAAGGAAAACAGGGGCACGCTCTATGATGCGGCCGTAGTCGATATCTGCCTGGGGCTGTTTAATGAGAAAGGGTTTCGTTTTGAATTATAGTGTTTTTAGGTTTATATTCTCAGAACCTTCGCCCCTCTGATCTTTCTCTCTTTAAGCTCAACGAGCGCTTTATTGGCATCTTCCAGGCTGTATTCCTGTATCTCGGGTTTTATGGGGATTTCTGCCGCAAGCTCAAGGAACTCGCCAATGTCTCTCCTTGCGACGTTTGCTACGCTCTTGATCTCTTTTTCAAGCCAGAGGTGGCCGGGATAATCAAGCTCCAGAAGAGCTTCTTTGTCGATTTCCTCTTTCCTTATGGCATTGATGACCAATCTTCCGCCTTTTTCCAGATTTTTCAGACCTTCTACTATCGATTTCCAGACAGGCGTGGTGTCAATGGCGCTGCGGAGTTTTTCAGGAGGCGCATCTTCAATATCTCCTGCCCAGAAAGCGCCCAGTTCGCGCGCAAAAGCCTTTTCTCCTTCGCTCCGCGCGAAGACAAAAACCTTTGAGTGCGGATATTTATGCTGCGTCATCTGTATTACAAGATGCGCTGAGGCACCAAAGCCGATCAGGCCGAGATTGTCCCCATCCTCCAGGCCCGTAAGCCTGAGAGAACGGTACCCGATTGCGCCCGCACACAAAAGCGGTGCCGCTTCCATATCGGTAAAGATATCGGGTATTTTGAAAGCAAAGCCTTCCCGGACAACGGTATACCCGGCATAACCGCCATGGGAATCCCTGCCGGTTGCCTGAAATTGTTCACAGAGGTTATCGTCACCTCTGAGACAGAATCCGCATCTCCCGCATGCAGAATGTATCCAGCCAATACCGACCCTGTCCCCGACCTTCAGCTTGCCCACGCTTTTCCCTGTCTCAACGATGCTCCCGACAACCTGATGCCCGAGGACAATAGGGAACAGCGGCGGGGGAGTCCTTCCTTCAATTTCATCCAGTTCGGTATGACACACGCCGCATGCAGAAACCTTGACAAGAACCTCTTCGTCTCCCGGCACAGGAACAGGAAGATCTACAAGGGACAGAGGACTCCTTTCCTCCGGAAGCCTGCAGATTCTATTCAATACCATTGCTTTCATTCTTCCCTCCCTCTATTTATTGTTCAATGCTCAACGTTCAAAGTTTTCACCCGAACCCCGAACTTCAAACGGTTATTGGACAAGGTATACCACAAACAGAAAGCTTCTAAAATATCTCAATTTTGTTATCCTGTTCGAATTGACTTACGCATCTTATTGAATACAGAGGGGTTGTGTGCTATGATAAGCAAACAAAAAGGAGGTAACCATGCCATCTAACACAAAAAAGACAGAACTGATAAGGAAAAGAAAGAGGACAGCTTCAGGAAAAAAGAGAAAAAAAGTATTGTCTAAGACGTCAACCCCGGTATTCCCGATACACGTCGAAAAGAATGAGTAACGCCCTGCGGTATGAAATCGGTCCCATAAGACCGCCGAACGAAGCATACAGCCTGCTCGTGCGCTTCACAAGAAACTGCTCATGGAATCAGTGCGCTTTTTGTCATGTATACAAGGGAAGAAGGTTCGAAAAAAGGACGCTGGACGAGATTAGGAGAGATATTGATACAGTAAAAACCATATATGATGATATTGTGGGCTTATCCTGGAAGCAGGGGTTTGCCGGTAAAATCACCGAACCTCTTGCCGAATCTATTTTTTCAAGCAACACGTATAACGAATGCTATAAAAGTATTGCCGTATGGCTCTATTTCGGCGGGAAAAACGTTTTTATCCAGGATGCCAACTCCTTGGCCATGAATCCCGAAGATTTTATCGCGGCGCTTACCTACTTGAAAGAAAAAATTCCTTCCATTGACAGGGTAACTTCCTATGCCCGCTCGCGGACTATCGCAAAGAGACTCACCGCTGACAACTTAAAAAGAATGAAAGATGCCGGCCTCACGAGACTCCACATAGGGTTGGAATCGGGAAACAACTTTCTCCTCAAATACATGAACAAAGGTGTTACAAAGGAAGAACATATTGAGTGCGGGGAAAAGGTGAAGGCGTCGGGGATAGAGCTTTCGGAATACATAGTTCTCGGTATGGGCGGCAGAAAATGGTGGAAGGAACACGTCCAGGACACATCTGACGCCCTGAACGTTATCAATCCTGATTTTATCCGTTTCAGGACGTTAAAAGTGACCAAGGATATGCCTCTTTACGAAAAGGTGGAAAGCGGTGATTTCATTATTTCCGCAGAAGAGGAAATACTTCTGGAAGAAAGGTCCCTTATTGAACGCCTCGACGGCATAACAAGCAGCATAAAAAGTGACCATATTCTTAACCTCCTTGAAGAGGTTGAAGGGAAGCTTCCTGAAGAAAAAGTAAAATTACTTGGGATTATTGACGAATTTCTCTCGCTTACCGATGAGCAAAGGCTCGTATTCAGGTTTGGGAGAAGGGCTGGCATCTACAGACATCTCAACGATCTTAATGACGAACTTGCCTATTTCAAGATAAAAAAACAGATCCGGGAAATGGAACAGAAAGAGCCCGGAAGCGTGGAAAAAACCCTCTCGCTGCTCCTCGAAAATTACATCTAAAACACGTGGCTAAGCAATTACATCTATCCTTTTGCATTTGATTTCTCAATGGTTGTATAGTTTAATAGAGCATGATTTCGCTTATAAGGGAGAAGGTAAAACAATACAAGCCGAAAACCATTGAAAACCCCGGAGCCGTTTGCGCGGGCGTTGTGATACCTATATACGAAAAAGAGCAGGAATCCATCATAGTCCTTACCAAACGGTCAAACGAGGTAAGGATGCACAAAGGCGAGGTCTCTTTCCCGGGAGGCATGTGCGAAGACGATGACGGCAGCGTCATGAACACCGCGCTTCGTGAATGCTGTGAAGAGATTGGTGTTAGAACGGATGATATTGAGATTATTGGAAGGTTGGACGATATGTATACAATGACGGGGTTTGTCATAACGCCTTACGTGGGGATAATCCCCTACCCTTACAGATTCAAAACCAACCCCGGAGAAGTTGCCTACCTCATTAACCTGCCCGTAGAATATCTTATGGGTGTTAACCCCGATATGGAAGAGGCGGAGCATATGGGCAATATACAGATAGTGCCGTCTTTTTATTACAATGGCGACAGAGTATGGGGCGCCACATGCCGCCTGCTTCTGCAGTTCAGAAAAATTGTAAAAAATGAAACAATTTAATTTCAAGGTACTTTTAATTCTCTCCCTGGGACATCTGGTTGTCGATATATACCAGGGCGCGCTTCCAGCCACCCTGCCGTTTTTAAAGGAAAAACTCTCCCTTTCCTATACCATGACCGGTTTTATTCTGATGATGGCCAACTTTACCTCATCAGTACTCCAGCCCCTCTTCGGTTTTTATTCCGACAGGAAAACAAAGGCAGTGCTTCTGCCCATCGGTTTGCTTGCCGCAGGTGTAGGTTTTTGCCTTTTATCCATTCCATCAAACTATTATGCTGTTCTTTTTCTTGTGGTGATAAGCGGGCTCGGCATTGCCGCCTATCATCCGGAAGGCTATAAAACTGCTCACTTTTTTACCGGTGAAAAGAGCGTCACCGGCATGTCTATCTTCTCTGTAGGAGGAAACCTCGGTTTTTCTCTGGGGCCCCTCTTTGCAATATATATCATCCAGTATCTCGGATTTTCTTCACTCCCCCTTATTGTTGTGCCGTCGCTCCTGTGCACAGCCGTTATTCTTTATTACAGAAAAACAATCGCTATTCCGAGGCTTGCACACGCCGATCAGCAAAAGACCGCATCCAAAACCCCGGCAGGCGCCTATATCTCGCTTTTTTTTGTTATCGCCATTGTTGTAATGCGATCCTGGACGCAGATGGGGTTGCTCACTTACATACCATTTTACTACATAAACCACCTGAAAGGCGACCCGCTGTTTGCGGGAAAACTTATATTCGTCTATCTCGTATGCGGCGCTGCCGGCACGCTTATCGGTGCGCCCTTTGCGGACAGATGGGGGCATAAATTCTTTCTGCGTCTATCGATGTTTCTTGCCACGATAACCCTTCCCCTTATCTTTGTGCCCTTTATCCAAAAGAGTTATCTCATATTTATCGTCCTTGGTGTTCAGGGGATGCTCCTTATATCAACATTTTCTGTGACGATAGTTATGGCACAGAAGCTTCTTCCTGATAAACTCGGTGTTGCCTCCGGCCTAATGGTGGGCTTCGCTATTGGTACCGGCGGAATCGGTGTAACCCTTCTCGGTCTGGTGGCCGATAACTTTGGTGTACCGGTTGCCCTTGAATCTATAATAATACTTCCGCTTATAGGATTTATTCTGAGTCTGGTAGTAAGGTATAAAGGATAATAACAGCATGGAGCATAGAGCGTTTAGCGTGGAGCAAGTTATGCTGAACGAAAAATTAATAGTTGCATTTAGCGCTATCTGCTTTGCGCTGAGGAGTGGTATATGAAACACATTATTAGCATAGTTGGCCGTCCTAATGTAGGCAAATCAACTTTATTTAACAGGATTGTAGGTTACAGCAAGGCTATCACCGAAGACACCCCCGGTGTTACAAGGGACAGAAATTACGGTGAATTTGAGTATGACGGAAGAGAGTTTGTTCTTGTTGATACCGGCGGGTTCGAGCCTGCAACCGAAGACGATATGTTTCAATTGGTTGAACGTCAGATTCACGTGTCCATGGACGAATCGTCTGCCATTCTCTTCGTGCTTGATGGAAAAGACGGTCTGCTGCCCCAGGACACAGAGATTGGAGACGTTTTAAGAAAGTACAGCCAGCCTGTATTTTATGTGGTCAACAAAGTAGATTCGCAAAAGAGAGAAAACGATCTTCCTGAATTTTACAAGCTAGGTGGTGAAAAGTTTTATCCGGTGAGCGCTGCCCACGGACTCGGTATTGGCGAACTTCTGGATGACGTTTGCAGGGCATTGCCGGTCAGGGATCAGGGAAAAGACAGGGGTCAAGGGTTAGAGGGGAACGCTTCGGAAGAGGATATGCAGAAAGAAGACAGTGTTTATCAATCCGAACTCCGAACCCCGAACTCTGAACTTCTAATTGCCATTGCAGGAAGGCCCAATACGGGCAAGTCTTCCATTACAAACAGAGTTCTCGGTTCAGAAAGGATGATCGTCAGTGATATCCCGGGCACCACCAGGGACTCCGTGGACACAAAAATTACATTTAATGGCAGAGACGTTGTTCTCATTGATACTGCAGGCCTGCGCAGAAAAAGCAGGATTTCCGTAAAGGTTGAAGAATATTCTGTTTCAAGCGCAATAAGGACAATCGAAAGGGCACATGTCGTAAACCTTGTCATAGATGCTGCAGAAGGGGTAAGCCACCAGGATGCGAGTATTGCGCACATGGTTCTTTCAAGGGGAAAAGGTCTCTGCATAGTTGTTAACAAGTGGGACCTTGTGAACGAAAAGGCAAGGCAAAACGAATACGGGCAGATGGTAATGAACAGGGTTCCCCACTGCTCTTTTGTGCCTCTTGTATTCGCCTCTGCAAAAACAGGGAAGAACATAGAGAGAATAATTGAAACAGATATAAGGATATACGGCCAGCTGCAGAAGATAATACCTACGCCCAGCCTCAACAAGGTCTTCGAAGAGATTTTGAAAAAGACCGCCATTCCGCGGGTACAGGGAAATCAGATAAAAATCTTTTACGTGAACCAGGTAACCACGTCTCCCCCCACGTTTCTCCTCTTTTCCAATCGTCCTGAACTCATACCGGAGCATTACAAAAGGTACCTTGAAAACTCCCTGAGGGAAAAGTACCCTTTTACCGGTGCACCGATAAGACTGTTTTTCAGGAAGAAATAGATCATTAGACGGGAAATTTAACCCGCAGCGGGCGTGCCCGAGAGTGATGGCCCGACACCTATATGATTCTAATGATAAATCCGGGTTAAACAGGACATATTATGCACCATGACGAAATTCTTCTCATCCATCTCGGCGGACTGGGCGACATGTGCCTCTCGGAATCTACATTCTTTTCGTTTTCAGCTCATTTCAACGGAAATATAGTTGCCCTTGGATATGCACGGTTTTTAAGGCTTTTAAGGGGGTATTTCAAACGAATTGAAAGGATTGAGTCGGCCAGGTGGCTGCCGCTCTTTTCGCAATATACACCAGACGTTACCTGGGAAAGGATTATGTTTATCGGAAAAGACAGGGAAGGTGCGCTCAGGGAAAAATGGGGCAGGATGTCGAGGGAGCCGATGATCTTCATAGAGATGTACCCGGAAGAACGGTTCACGGTTCACGGTTCACAGTTCACAGAAATAGGAGATAAAAAATCCGCAATCCGCAATCCGCAATCCGCAACGAAATACCACGTCGAGGATTTCCAGTTGATGCAGTTGGCGCAATGCGGGATTGAGGCGAAAAAGAAAAAAGTAACCCCGAATATATCTGGGCGCGTAATCCTTTACCCTGAAAAGGGCTTCAAAAAGGAAAAATGGCATTATGAAAACCTTGTAAGGCTTTACCATTCATTGAAATCGAAGGGCGTGGATGTTCATATGCTCAAATCAATGGAATTGGAAACGGATGTGAAAGAGGCGGTGTTTTTTGAGGAATTAACCGATGTCGTGGATTTTTTTAAAGATGGCGGCATCTTTGTTTCCAATGACTCCGGCATGGCACACCTTGCCGGTACGTGCGGCCTTCATACCATCACCATATTCAACGATTTTGACCCTGACATCTGGCACCCGCGGGGCAGCGGCACGTGGCTTCGATCCGGCAAAGATATAATTGATATTCCGTCCATGGAAATAAAAGTGCTGGAAGCGATCGGGAACAATGCACGATAAGATATATGTACTTTTTTACGAAGGCGGGAACAATGTGTTTATAGCTCTTTCGAGACGCCTCTTCCGTGATACTGGTATTTCGTCGGGCTTTGCACTGTTGGAAATTGTTTTTGAAAGAATAAGGAGAGATTCCACTGCAATCCTGTTCAATTCCCTCATTGTTTTCGATTGGAATTGTGTTTCGCTGACAATACCGAGGTGCTTCAGTACAAGAAAGATAAAGCCTGTCATGCAGAAAAACTGTTTGCAAGAATCGAGACCGGTCTCGTCACCCACGCTGTGTATTGAACATTGTTTTTCATGGAGAAATGCGCATGGACTTGCCTTTTCGTTGATCCACATCAGGGTTTGGTAATCCCTTCCCTTCGGGAGGTCTTTAATGGCCGCTCTGTCGAGAAAATGGGCCTTTCTGCCCGGATAATAAATAAATCTGCTGCCGTGTTCCTTTAAAATATAATTTGGAGGAACAAGACGGGACAGGTGATCTTCCCCGTTGTACGGCAATCTTTTCATGAAACTGTCCTCCTGAAGGCCCTTTTTGCTCAGGAACTTTCTTACTGCATAGAGTTTGCCGGCGCCGATATATACCCCGTGCCGCAAGGGTTCTCCCGTGAAATGGCAGCAATATGCAGGGCAGGTAGATATAGGGCAGGACCGCTGTGCTAAATCGGGGAATGCCTGGTTGACAATGGCCGCGCCTGACCTTATCAGTGCAATACGGCGGTAATTAGCATCGATCTCGACAGCACTTTTGTAGTCCCGGGTTGCTTCATTTAAGTCTCCTTTTAACTGCCGGACTACGCCCCTCTCATAGTAATATTCAGGAACAGAAGGGCTCATCCTGACAGCAATTGTTATCTCCCGGAGGGCCTTGTCAAATTCCATACGTTCTTTGTGGATAAGGCCCAAATGGTAGTGTGAGTATGGCTGGTCATCAAGCTCGACGGCCTTCTGAAAAAATGCTATCGCTTCATCAAACCTTTTCTCCTCGTATAAGCTCGCACCCTCGCTGTGCAAATATTTCTCCATCATGCCGCATTCGTCTATTTTTTCCAAATCCGAACCCTTTTGCTTTCTCCGGTATTTTTTCTGAACACACCGGGAATCGTTGTTTAATCGGTATTGTACTGCAAGCCACACACTTTTTCATTGAAATAAGGCATGAATTAGTGAAAAATAGATAAACAGGAGTATTTAACCGAACTATTATGGCTATCAATAAACCCGTTCTTGTTAAGTGCGCTGCAATACTGATAATCGTTTTTGCAGGCCTGCTGTTATTGGAAGGCATGGGCCAGGTGTTGTTCAGGATCAGGCACTATTACTGGCTTTTAGGGCACGATGATGCAGCGTATATAGCTTTATTTAAGAAAAACCCCTATCTTGTGGTTGAACCGAGACCAAATGCACAGTTTACTTCAAAAGAAGGTTTGGTGTTCAGTCATAATGCCCTGGGCGCCCGCGGCAGAGAAACCAGTATCTTAAAAAAAGAGAACATAAAGCGGATCCTTGTTCTCGGTGGATCAAGCACATACTGTGTCGGGGTTTCCGATAACCAGACGTGGCCGTATTATCTGCAGGAAAAATTAGGAAGAGGCTATGATGTTATAAATTCAGGTGTTCCCGGTTATACGACCGTTGAGCACATCATCCAGACAGCCCTCAATGTGTCTGATATTTCACCGGATATCTGTATTTATTATGTGGGATGGAACGATATAAGGAATCAGCATGTGGCACATTTGCGGTCAGATTATTCTGATTTTCACGGTAAATCCCAGTATAACCACCTCATGCTGGGTGCATACAAGATCGGCAACCATTCTGTGATCGTCAGAACAACGGCAACCATGCTGAACAAAATATTCGTAAGAGACCCCGATGGGGCATATACCGTCGAGGGGACCGCCGACAAATTTACTGCAAAGGTTGACGAGAGGGCGTTGAGCTTATTCAGGAGAAACATCAAATCGCTTATCTCGCTGTGCAGGGCTCAGGGGGTGAAGCCCGTTATGATACCCCAGGTTTTACGCTATGACATGCTCACCGGCGACAAGGAATACGATTGGATCCCCTATGTTAAAGACAAGGACATCAAGACGGTAATGGGCGCGTATAACGATGTCCTCCGTGAAGTATGCGCCGCCGAGAAGGCTGATTTCATCGAAGAAGTGCTGCGTGTGAACTATGATACAGCAGACTTTGTTGATAATTATGGACATTTTACCCCTTCAGGCAATGAAAAATTTGCCGGCATCGTCATGCAGTATCTGAAAGAACATCCGTGAAGGCATAATTTACCGGTTGTCATAATTAATGTGTGGTGTTACAATTAATCCATGGCCTATATAACAGATGTATATTTAAGCGAAATATTGAGAAAAGACGTTATTGACCAGTTCGGGAGAAGGCTGGGCATCTTGTGGGATCTTGCCATAGTGCCCGGTTCGAAATATCCCGGGGTGGTCAAGATTATTCTTAAAGACAAAAAACAACTCCTTGAAGTTCCAGTTGAACATCTTCAGCTTTTCAACCGTTTCGTTATCACGATTAATATGCCGGAAGCAGCCCTAAATAAATATAAACACACAGAGGGCGATATACTGGTAAAAAAACATATTCTTGACAAGCAGATACTCGACGTGAACGGGGCAAAGGTCGTGAGGGTAAACGACCTCAAGCTCGGCGAAGGCGATGGCGCCATATGCGTGATCGGTATAGATGTGGGATTGAATGGAATACTGAGAAGGATAGACGGGGGACAGATGATCCAGAAGACCCTGTCGCTTTTTAAAAAACCCATAAAAGAACATATTATAGACTGGCGTTTTCTGCAGACGATAGACGCCCATCTGCGAAACCTGACTCTAAATGTAGCCCGAAGACAGCTTGGCGAACTTCACCCGTCTGACCTGGCTGAAATCCTCACAGAAATAGATCCCGAGGAAGGTACCCTGCTCCTCTCATCAATAGACGAGGAACTGGCAGGTGAAGCGCTCCATGAGGTGTCTACAGAGGTCAGGGAGAAAATACTGAAGGAGATGGATAAGGAGATGATCTCCGACATACTCGAAGAGATGCCTCCCGATGAGGCCGCAGACATCCTTGGCGAGATGCCGGAAGAAAAGTCGCAGGAGCTTTTGTCGCTTATGGAGACCGAAGATGCCACAGAGGTCAAGGGCCTGCTCAGCTACGAGGAGGATACTGCGGGCGGGTTAATGACAAGCGAATTTCTCGATTTTTCACCTGATATGACCATCGAAGCAACACTGGCAGGCATAAGGCTCCTTGTGCCCGATGTGGAGTTTATCTATTATATTTATGTTGTGGATAAGGAGGACCACCTTCTTGGCGTCCTGACACTCAAGAAACTCCTTACAACACCTCTTGACGTAAAGCTTGGCGATGTGATGCTGCAGAACGTAAAGCACGTGTATCTTGATACAGAACGGAAAGAAATAGCAGAAATTGTATCCAAATACGATTTTGTTGCAATCCCTGTTCTTGACGAGGAAGAAAGAATAAAAGGCATCATAACCATCGACGACATCATGGACCTTCTCGTTCCTAATCCGACAAGGAGAAGGAAGAGAAGGGCATTCCAATAACCCAAATGAAGCGTATAGCGTATAGCGGTCAGCGTATAGTGTTCAACTATCTGTTTTAAATCCGGATTTTAGATTAGGATGAGCATCTTTGTCGGGTTATTTCCCGCAAACACGCCCTTAAATGCAAGATTGGGAATTGAAGTTTAGAGGGTTAGAGGTTTAGCTAATCATCCAAACATCCAGCCTTCCAATCATCCGAACTGCTTTACTGACTTATCTGGTAAAAGGCTTTACTAATAGCTAATATCTGTTTCACTTCAGCCCGAACAATCCCGGAAGGTATAGCGAAAGAGAGGGGAAAAGCATCGTAATAAGAAGCGCCACAAGCATAATGGCTATAAAAGGAATAACCGATCTGGATATCCTTTCAAGGGAAAGGTTGGCTATGTTGGCAATGACATAGAGGTTTACCGCGACGGGCGGAGTGATCTGGCCGATGGCGAGGTTCAGCGTCATGACAACGCCGAACCAGATGGGGTCCCAGTTAAAGTATTTCATGATGGGTATAAGAATAGGCAGGAAAATATAATATATGGAAATTGCGTCCATGAGCATGCCTGCGATGAAGAGCATGACGTTTATGAGGACCAGGATGATGAAGGGGTTTGATGAAAGCGAAAGCAGGCAGGCTGAGGTTTTATCCATGACCCCGAGGGTTGAGCCTGTCCATGAAAAAAGCCCCGCGAAGGCCACGATAAACATGACAACCGCCGAAGAAAGGACGGCATCCCTGAATATCCCGTAGAGCATTTTGAATGTAAGGGTTTTATAAATGAAAAATCCTATGAAGAGTCCGTAAAAGACCGCCACAACCGCTGCCTCCGTGGCAGTGAAAATACCGCCGTAAATACCGCTTAAAATTACAACAGGGGCAAGAAGGCCCCAGAAGGCCTCTTTGAAGGCCTGCCATATCTCTTTTGGTGTTCCCCATTTTTCCCCTTTCCACCCGTATTTTTTTGCAATGAAAAAGGAAGGGATAATAAGAAGGAGCGCGGTGATGATGCCGGGTACCACACCTGCGGCAAAAAGTGCGGGAACCGAGGTGCTTGTAATGACCCCGTATATGATGAAGGCTATACTCGGGGGGATCACGATAGCGAGCGACCCTGAGCTCGCGATGAGTGCCGCCGTGTACCCCTTGTCATAACCCATGGCGATCATGGCAGGGTAGAGGATCATCCCGAGCGCTGCCGTGTCTGCCGGGCCCGAGCCGGAGATTCCTGCGAATATAACCCCCACGATAATAGTAACAATGGCAAGCCCGCCGGGGATAGGCCCTATGAGCAGACTGACAAAATGAATAAGCCTCTTTGAAATCCCGCAACGGTCCAGAATGAGGCCTGCAAGGATAAAAAACGGCAGGGCAAGAAGCTGAAATTTGGCTATAGAGGCATAAAAATTAGGGGCAAGGACCGCTATGCCGAGATCGTATTTCCAGATGAGGAGCGTGGCAGTGAAACCAAGGGATGTAGACACGGGGATTCCAAGCAGGAGGAGGACAAGAAACACTGCGAAGAATGCAATAACCGGTTCCATTATGCACT
>CAYMTB010000035.1:0-5868 GCA_964393225.1 uncultured Syntrophorhabdaceae bacterium | reverse complement strand
TACACGGAGTATGATTAAAACCCCGCCCACAGGCATGGAAAGCGTATACCACCAGTGCGGTATGTTCAGCGCCTCGGTGGTGATATTCAACGCAATTTCATCCTTCATCTGAAAAATGCTGAACCAGACGATAAAACTGATCGTTACAATCGTCAGGACAGAAGAAAGAGGAAACAGAACATTCTGTCCGAAATCGGGGAAACGTATCTTGAGCAAATCAAACCCGAGGTGCACCCCTCTCCGGAAACCTGCTGCAGCGCCGAGCATGGTTAGCCACACAAGACAGGCGACCTCTATCTCTTCTGTTGACGAAAAGGAGTATTGGATGAAGTAGCGGGTGATGACATTGAGGAATGCAAATCCTGCCATAACGGCAAGCAGTAAAACCCCCGCTGCTTCTTCCAGATTTTCGTATATCCTTTTTATCACCGGGCTATTTTGCCCCTGCTGCCTTCTGGATATCCTTCTCGGCTGCCCTTACCAGCTCAATACCTATCTCTTTGGACCATTTGTCATATACGGATTTTGTCTTGTCCTTGAAGACCTTTATCTGGGCAGGGGTAAGGACAGTTACCTCCATCCCGTTTTTCTTTAATGTATCGAATGCTGCGGTGCTGCCTTCCAGGCCTTCCCGCGCAGCCTTTTTCTGCCATTTTACAACTTCTTCCGCAGCCTTTTTTATTGCGTCCCTGTCTTTTTGATCAAAAGAGTCCCACACCTGTTTGCTTACGCCGAGGATAATGGGGTCGATGGCGTAGTTCCACACAGTCATATACTTGTGTACCTGCCAGAGCTTATTGGGGATAATGACAGAAACAACAGGGTTTTCCTGCCCGTCAACGGTGCCCTGCTGGAATGCTGAAAGGGCTTCTCCCCAGTTCATGGACATGGGGTTTGCCCCCATGGCCTTAAATGTATCAATAAAGATGGGCGAACCGACCACCCTTACCTTAAGGCCTTCGAGATCGGCAGGGGTTTTTACAGCCCGTTTGCTGTTTGTAAGGTCCCTGAAGCCATTCTCTGCCCATCCGAGACCGACGACACCCTTTTCTTCAATAGTTTTGAATAACTGTTTGCCCACTTCTCCGTACTCTACTGCATCCAGGGCTTTATAGCCGGGGAAGAAAAAGGGAAGGGAGAAAATGTTCAATTCCTTTACTGTGGGGGACCAGTTAATGGTGGAACCCACCGCGAAGTCAATAACCCCCTGCTTCATGAGGAGGAATTCGTTTGTCTGCTTACCCGCGAATAATTGGCCGCTATAGTAGGGTTTTATGTTAATCCTTCCGTCTGTGGCCTTTTTTACTGCCTCGGCAAATCGCGCGGCAGACTCTCCCCACGGTCCCGTTGGACCGACAACAATGCTCATCTTGTATTCAGGCTTATAGTTAGCCGCAAATACCGTGGCACTAAAAACAAGAGCAAAAAGAAAAACCATCGACAATCCGAACCATTTTTTGTTCATACAAAAACCCCCTCTGAATTAGTGATGTTTGCATTATGAATATGCAAAAAGTATCCACAATTATAAAAGAGAAGGGAAATGCATGTCAAGCAACATAAATAACGGAGGAAATGCTTTGAAGTTGACGGGCAGGGGTGGTTTTGTTATATTACAACCCAATACCATGAATATCTTAGGTCTTCATACGTTCGGGCATGACACGGGTGCAGCCCTCATCTCCGGGGGGCAACTTCTTGCCATAGGCGAGGAGAGGCTTGACAGGGCGAAACATTCCGGCGCCTTCCCGCACAAATCGATCCGTTACCTCCTTGATGCCGCCAGCCTGAAGAACATCGAGGATATTGACCTGGTTGTGGGGGTTACCCGCATAGGGAAGGACGGGAGAAACAAAGAAGTGGAAATGATAAAGTCTGAGCTGGGCTTCGGCGGTTCAATCCAGACCATTTCCCATCATACCGCGCATGCAGCGGGCGCCTTTTACCCGTCACCTTTCGACGAGGCCACGGTAATGGTGGTAGATGGATTGGGGAGTAACGCCATTGATTACGAGGCAGAAGAGAAGACGCCCTTTATTCTGAGAATTATCGATGCAAAGATACAGAAAAAGATGGAAGAGGTCCAGTCCTTTTACAGGGCAGCGGACGGGAAGTTATTTACCATAAGAAAAGATTATTCGATGCCGGGTTACAGGAACGGGATTGGCCTTCTCTACATGGGGACTTCCGTATTTCTGGGAATGGGGGATTTCGGCTCAGGGAAGGTCATGGGTCTTGCTCCTTACGGTGAAAGCGGAGATAGAAAGTTTCGCAGAAACTTCTTTGAGATCGTAGACGGGGCAGCACTCATACCGAGTGAAAAGAATTTTGTACGGTATAATGATTGTTTTCAAAAACTCTTCTATCCGGATATACCGCAAAGGAAGAAAGAGCAGCTTCCAGACGATGTTTATACCCGGATAGCCTTCGAGGTACAGGATGCACTCGAAGAGGCCCTTATTGCCGTTGCCAATCATCTATACAGGATAAGCCCTTCGAAGAACCTCTGCTATGCGGGCGGTGTGGGGCTTAACAGTGTTGCAAACAAGAAAATTCTTGATAATACCCCTTTTGAGAATATTTTCATACAGCCCGGGGCGTGTGACTCGGGCATAGCCCTCGGATGTGCTTTATACGGGGCTCATGTTGTGAATGGTGAAGACCCTAAAAAATACCGCTTTAAAAATGCATACCTGGGAAGATCGTATAGCGAAGAAGAAATTCTGGAAGCCCTCCGCGCCGCGCCTAATATCCGTTTTACACACGAAAAAGACCTTGTTGGAAAGGCTGCAAAACTCCTGGCGGACGGGAAAATCCTTGGATGGTTTGAAGGAGGGAGCGAGATCGGTCCACGTGCGCTCGGTCACCGGAGCATCATCTGTGATCCCGGAAAGCCGGAGATGAAAGACATTCTCAACGATAAAGTAAAGCACAGAGAGGGTTTCAGGCCCTTTGCCCCTTCAGTGCTCCGCGAATATGCTTCAGAGTATTTTGACCTGTCCTGTGAAAGCCCTTATATGCTCCTTATTGCCGGGGTCAAAGAGGATAAACAGAAGGTTGTTCCTGCCATAACGCATGTAGATGGAACTGCACGCGTCCAGACAGTTACCCGCGAAGACAACGGGAGATACTACGACCTCATTCGCGAATTTTTCAAGATCACCGGTGTCCCGGTCATTCTCAACACATCCTTCAATATTGCCGGGGAGCCTATCGTAGAGACGCCTGCCGAGGCGCTGAAGTGCTTCATGTCTACCGAGATGGATTATCTGGTTATCGAGGATTACCTTATCGAGGCTTCAGGGCCGAAGGAGCTTGTGAGCGGACCCATAGTCGATGAGGACAAGCTCAGGGCAACTGATTTCAGGGGCGGCTTCAGACGATATTTCAGTAGTTTCTTTAAAAGCAATACCTGATTAATCCGTGGACGGATGAAAAAAATCCTCTTTTTTACCCACAACATATTCACCCCGGAAAACCCTGAAGGGTACAGAATCCATCAGTACTTTCCTTACCTTGAGAAAATTGGCTTTGAGATTGAACTCCTTACCACAAAAGAAAAATTCACAAATGTTCTGGGTTGCGCCAGATCTGCTGATGTAGTCTATCTGCAGAGAGTCCTCCTTAACCCCCTCAAGTTTTCCTTGCTTAGGATGCACGCGAAAAGGCTTATCTATGATTTTGATGATGCTGTCATGTACGGAACAAAGGGTGAGAGTTCAACGAGGCGGTCGAGGTTCGCGAGGATTGTAAGGAACGCCGATGCGGTTTTCTGCGGAAACGGATTTCTCTGCAAAGAGGCCAGCCGCCATAGAGAAAATAACATATACTATGTTCCCACAGTTGTGAACACCGGCGATTATCCCGTAAAGGACCATTATCAAAAAACGCCGTTTGTTGTAGGTTGGACAGGAAGCAGCGCTACGTTGAGATACCTGCTTGACATGAAGGATCTGCTGCTTTCCGTTTTTGATCCGGAAAAAATCAATTTTAAGGTGGTAGCTGATCGTGCCCCCGAGATTGAAGCAAAGGGGATGGTTTTTGAAAAATGGCAGAAGGAGAAAGAGAAGACGGTCTTTCTCGATTTTGATATGGGAATCATGCCGGTCAGGGACGATGTATGGTCAAGGGGAAAATGCGGACTGAAGCTCATCCAGTACATGGCGGCAGGGCTTCCATCACTGACGCATCCTGTTGGTGTTGCACGGGAAATGATTGAAGACGGCGTTAACGGGTTTTTGAGAGAAGATCTGGACGGATGGAGGGATGCCATCAACGAACTTTCAGAGAACGTGGATTTAAAAAAGCGGACGGGTAAAACAGCGCGGGGATTTGTGGAAGACAAATTTTCTCTGCAGTCCTGGGGCCCGAAGGTCTCAGAGATCATAAACAACGTATGAAAATCGTCAGGATAAACGACATAAAGTGGTTTCTTAAAGACGAGGCGCTTGTCGATTTCGTGAAGGCCGTTTCGTGCGAAGGGGTCACAAAAAGGGGCCATTTTGCCGTTGAACGCGAAGGGAAAAAGGTTTTTATAAAATATTTCAAGGAAAAAGGCTTTTTCGGGCTTTTGAGAAACCGGGTTACGCCGAGGGGGAAAAAAGAATTCTATCTGGCCGGCAGGCTGATTTCGCTTTCCATCCCCACACCCGAACCTCTCGGATATGGAATTTCAGACACGGGATCGTACGTAATTCAGGAATGGATTGACGGCAATACCTTTGTGAATGCGTACACGGAGGATATTGAAAAAAATACCCTTCTCCTTCAGCTTGCAGCATTCCTGAACGAGTTGAAGTTCCACCGCATCAGGCACAACGACCTGCACCTGAATAACATTATTGTCCATAAGGACAGGCTGTACCTCGTTGATTTGCACAAAATGAAAATCAAAAACACTTTTTCGCTCAGCGACGAGATATCAAACCTCGCACACGCAACTACCATGCTGTATCAAGACCTAAGCGAAGAAGAGAAGAGGACCTTTTTTCGGCAATACAGCGATAAAGGTATAAAGGAATCCCTTGAGGCAGAATTGAAACGTCTGAGACGCCGGTGGATCCTGAAAAAGATGGAGCGGGCATTCGATGACACTTCAACAATGGTAAAAGACCGTGATCAGGTTTTTATTGCCGGATTCGAGGGATATGGTAAAGGCGCGCTGCGCTCTGTGATAAAAGAAGACAAAAAGGTAAAGGTAGAGCGGTACAGCGACCACGTAAGAAAAATATACCGGAACAAAAGGCGTTTGAACAGGGCCTGGAAAAATCATATCGCCTTAACGTATCTGAATCTCCGGGTGGTACCGCAGGCGTTTTTCGTCAAAAGGCCGTCTCTCACAGAAAAGGGGTTTATCGCCATGGAGGATCTGGCAGGCAAGGGTGAAGAACTTGACCGTTATCTGGACAGGGAATATGACAGATTCGGATTGCACGAGAGGAGAGTGTTCATTGACGCATTGTCTGCTTTTTTTGTTCATGCGATAAAACAGTGGATATGCCACAGGGATATGAAGGCCTGCAATGTTTTTATATTGAGGGACGGAGGGTTTGTCCTCCTGGACGTGGAAGACATTGTTTTTACGGAAATGGACACGGAATTCCTCAAAAAGATGCTGATACAACTGAACACTACCATTCCGAAGAGGGTATCAACAGGCGACAGAATCAGGTTTTTCCTGAAATTATCCGTGCCGCTCAAAATGAAAAATAAAGCCCTCTTCCGTGAGGTTATCGCAGAATCCCTGAAAGGAAAAATTGTCTATGAAGGGGTGTCGGGCCTCAATGTGGAGCAGTGGTAAATTTCCATAAAGAACTTTACGAATCTGTACACCTTATTTCTTTTCTTGACTTATATGAGCGAAATCAT
>CAYMTB010000034.1:0-20143 GCA_964393225.1 uncultured Syntrophorhabdaceae bacterium | reverse complement strand
TCTGCGGCGCGGATCAGCCCCTCCATGAGAACGCTAACGGTAAGGTCATTGTTAACGATGTAATACTGAAGATCAAGGGTACGTTCGGCCGCCTCAATGAGAACTGCCCGGGCAATAAATGCATCAAGATCTGACGGCAATATGTAAAAACCGGACTCACCGGGATGCTTCTTCGCTTCCAGTGCCCCGGTCTTTCCAATTTTCGTTTCATCCATGATTTCAACTGCATAGGATGGAACTTTCGGGATATCCTTAGGCAATGAGGCACACGCCGTCAGCGATATGACAATAATAAAAAGGGTCACATAACGAAACATATTATTTATATTATGATAGCAAAAATTTCATCCGTGATAAACAGAATAATTCTATTTTCCCCTTTTGGCAAAAATAAAAATTGCAAACATTTTATCATGTTCCAAATACTATGCTACGTCGACCAGGTGGATTCTGTTCTTCCAGCGTTCCCCTGCTTTCTCCTTAATCCTGTTCAACTCATGGACGGTCATTTTTCCCATTGCTTCATCTGCAATCTCTCTCGCATATATCATAATGTTTATGTCGCGCATGACATCCCCTACCCTGAAATCGGGAACGCCTGCCTGCTTTGACCCCAGCATTTCGCCCGGCCCACGCATCTTCATGTCCTCTTCGGCAATCTTGAAGCCGTCCGACGTGCTCTCCATTACCTTTAATCTCTTTGCCGCTACGTCTGTTCTTTTTGCAGATGTGATCAGTATACATCTTGATGCGTGGATGCCTCTCCCTACCCTCCCCCTTAACTGGTGGAGCTGGGAGAGCCCGAACCGTTCCGCGTGTTCTATCACGATCATCGTGGCATTAGGCACATCAATGCCAACCTCGATGACCGTCGTACACACAAGGATGTCAATCTCATTGTTTTTGAATCTCCCCATAACCTTTTCTTTTTCTTCAGGCCTCATTCTTCCGTGGAGAAGTCCTATTTTCCTGGAGGGGAAAACCGTTTTACGAAAATGGACAGCCATATCCTTTGCGTTCAAAAGCTCGCTTTTGTCAGATTCTTCAACCAGCGGATAGACAATAAATATCTGTTTCCCATTTTTCAGTTCTTCTTCCATCATCCTGTAAACAGCAGGCTTATGCTGTTCCAGAAAAACCTTTGTTAATATCTTCTGCCGTCCTTTTGGCAGTTCATCAATGACCGATACATCAAGGTCGCCATAGACAACCATTGAGAGTGTCCGCGGGATCGGTGTTGCCGTCATGACTAGGGTATCGGGGGTAAAAACAGTTTTAAGTTTTAAGTTTAAAGTTTTAAGTTTAAAGCCATCAGGGATTTCCTTCGCCGATACGCTTTTTCCTCCGAACTCCGAACTAATATCGTTCCGATACGCCGTTTCCGACTCCTCTTCCACTTGACCCCTCGACCCCTCGACCCCTTGAACCCTTCCTTTAAGGGTTTTTCGCTGCACAACGCCGAATCTATGCTGTTCATCGATAATGACAAGGCCGAGCCTGCGGAACATTACATCCTTCTGGATAAGGGCATGGGTACCGACAATTACGGAGGTTTTTCCATCCCTGATATGTTCGATGATGCCTTTCCTCTCTTTGCCCATATTTCCCCTCAGAAACGCTACAGAGACTCCCAGTCCATCAAAAAACCTGTGAACAGAAAGATAGTGCTGCTCGGCAAGAATCTCGGTAGGGGCCATAAAAGCCACCTGATAGCCATTATCGATGGCAATGCAGGAAGCCAGAACAGCGCAAACCGTTTTGCCGCACCCCACATCCCCCTGGAGAAGTCTGTTCATTGGTTCACTGAGTCCCATATCATGCTCAATCTCTCCGACAACTCTGTCCTGGGCGCCTGTAAGCTCAAAAGGAAGCCCATCTTTAAACCGTCTGTAAAAATGACCGTCCGTTTTGAAGCGTATACCCTTCCCCTGTTTTATTTCCCTTTTTTTCATCAGTAATGCGGATTGAAAAAGAAAGTATTCCTCGAAGATCAAGCGGTCGATGAGCGTGGAGCGTGGAGCGGATAGCGTAGAGCCGCATACCTCTGTCTTCTGGTCCCTGAACCTTGAACCTTGAACGTTGAACGTTGAACAGTTTTCTTTCTCATCCGGAAAATGCAAACCCCGGAACGCTTCGTAGAGCGGAATTAACCCATGAGAGTTTTCAGTGCTTTCCGGGATAACGCTCTGTATATGTCCCTCATACCTTTCAAGTGCCTCTTTTATGATATTCCTTAAAACCCCCTGCTTAATGCCATCTACCTCTGAATAAACCGGCATTACAGTTTTATAGTTTTTTACTTCATCTTCATGCTCGATCATTGTAACATCCGGATGAATCATCTGGAGCTGCGTCCCAAACCTTTTCACTTCGCCTGACAGCAGCAGGAGATTGCCCTTTCTGCAAATATTCTTCAAATAATATTTGTTCCACTGAAACCATTTAATTGATAAAGTGCCTGTGCCGTCTTCGATAATCACCTCAAAGGCCTTTTTTCGTGAATGCCTGAAGAATAAGGATTTATATGCTGTTACCGTCCCAAGCACAGATGCCTTTTCCCCTTCTTTTAGCTCGTTTATGCTGCATACATCCCTCCTGTCTTCATATCTGAAGGGTAAAAAATACAAGAGGTCTTCCACTGTTTCGATCCCTCTTTTTTTAAATATGCCTGCAATCTTAGGGCCTATACCTTTAATTGCCTCAACAGGAGCATTCAATTTGTCTTTTCCCTTTTCCATTCCTTCATTTTATATTACAATGGTGAAATGCGAAAACGCAAATGCGCAAGCTTTAATCCTGCCGAAGGATGGACATTGCAAAGCAACTCTACGCTCCACGCTATACGCTCTATGCTCTTTGCACTCATGGGGTTACCATGGAAACATTAAAAAGCATTGTAATAGAAAACACAGAGATAAACATTGTCAGGGGCGATTTGACAGAAAGCAACGTCGATGCTATTGTGAATGCAGCAAACTCACATCTCCGGCATGGTGGTGGTGTTGCCGGAGCTATTGTGAGAAAAGGCGGCAGTATTATCCAGGAGGAAAGCAACAAAATCGGGCATGTGCCTGTAGGTAACTGTGCAATAACGTCTGCAGGCAAACTGAAGGCGAAATATATAATCCATGCCGTGGGACCCCGCTGGGGGGAAGGCGATGAAGAAAACAAGCTGAAAAATGCCGTTAAGAACATATTGAATCTTGCAACAGAAAAGGGGTTTAAGGCCATTTCAATGCCTGCTGTCAGCGCAGGGATATTCGGTTTTCCAAAAGAGAGATGCGCACAGATAATGATAGACGAAACCGGGAGATTCCTGAAAGGCAACAGAGAAACGTCTTTGAAGGAAATAAACTTTTACCTTATCGATGAAGATATTATAAGGTTTTTCAACAATCAGTTAGAAAGAAACAAAGCGTAAAAATTTGCATATCCAATATCTGGAAACATAGTACAGGAGCTATATATGTGCGGGATTTTTGGAGTTTTTAACTACAAAGACGCTTCTAATATGACCTACCTTGGACTCCATGCCTTGCAGCACAGGGGACAGGAAAGTGCCGGCATCGTAAGTACCAACGGCACAAGCATGGCAGTTCACAAGGAAATGGGGCATGTATCAGATATTTTTGATGAAAGTGTACTGAAAAAAATCCAGGGACACTCTGCAATCGGGCATGTCAGATATTCAACCGCAGGATCAAGCCGCCTCGTCAGCGCACAGCCTCTGGCAGTCGAGTATTCAAAAGGCTTCCTGTCGGTAGCACATAACGGAAACCTCACGAACGCAAAGGTTATAAAAGAAGAACTGGAGAATTACGGCTCAATCTTCCAGTCAACCACCGACACTGAGGTTATCATCCATCTTATAGCCCTTTCTCACGAGTATACCACCGTGGAAAGGCTGGTCAGCGCCCTTAAGAGGGTAGAAGGGTCTTACTCACTACTTATTATGACAAAAAATGAACTTATTGCAGCGAGAGACCCCTACGGTTTCCGGCCTCTTGTTCTCGGGAAATTCAAGGATTCTTATGCAATATCCAGTGAAACCTGCGCCTTTGACCTCATTGAAGCCGAGTATATGCGGGAAATAGAACCCGGAGAAATTCTCCATATTACCAAAGATGGTATGAAATCTTATAAACCATTTAAAAAAGTCCAGCCGCACTATTGTATATTTGAGTATGTCTACTTTGCAAGGCCTGACAGCACTATGTTCGGAAGAACTGTATATACGGTAAGGAAGGCGTTTGGCAGGGAATTGGCAAGGGAAGCGTATGTAGATGCGGATATGGTCATACCTATCCCCGATTCGGGGATAGGGGCTGCCATCGGTTATTCTCAGGAAACAGGAATACCCTTTGAACTTGGTCTTATAAGAAACCACTATGTAGGGAGAACCTTTATAGAACCCGAGGAGTCAATCAGACATTTCGGTGTAAAATTGAAACTTAATGCGGTTCGTGATACTGTAAAAGGTAAAAAAATTGTTGTTGTTGATGATTCAATCGTAAGGGCAACAACGGGCAAGAAGATCATTAAAATGCTGCGGCAATACGGGGCTAAGGAGATACATTTCAGAGTAAGCTCACCGCCTACAACACATCCCTGCTTCTATGGCATCGATACCCCGTCAAGGATGGAGCTCATTGCATCATCCAACCAGGTAGAGGACATAAACAGGTACATGGAGTCAGACACGCTCCAGTACCTCAGTATTGACGGCATGAAAAGGGCAATCGGGCAGGATGAGGCATCATTTGACTATTCCTTCTGCGATGCCTGTTTTTCCGGGGATTACCCTTTAAAGTTCCCGTGGGGCATGGAACTTGAGCAGATGGAATTGTTTGTGAAAAGATAGTTAAAGATAGTTTCAAGTTTAAAGTTAAAAGTTAAAGACTTAGAGCTAAAAGCTGATAGCTAACAGCTAATATAAAATTATCAGGGGGCCGGCTGAATATGAGCGAACGGGAAAGGTTGTTAAAAATTCTGAAAGATCTGTCTTATGAGGAAGGGGATTTTGTACTTACGAGCGGTAAGAGGAGCACATTTTATATTGATTGTAAAGAGACGACACTCAACCCTGAGGGTATGCATCTTGCTGGAAACATCATGTACGGGATGGCAAAAGATATACCTGGGATTGATGCCGTTGGAGGGGTAAGTATCGGGGGGGATCCGCTTGTGTGCGCCGTCGTACTGGAAGCCTACAACCGGAAAGATGATTTGAGGGGATTTTTTATCAGGAAGGAGCCCAAAGGCCATGGTTCAAACCTCTGGGTGGAAGGCGGGAAAAATTTAAGGAAGGGAATGAATGTTGTGATCCTTGAAGATGTAGTCACAACAGGGGGGTCATCATTAAAAGCGATAGAAGTAACTGAAAAAGCAGGCTATAACGTAAAAGGCACCATAGCGATACTCGACAGGCTTGAAGGTGGTAAAGAAGCAATAGAATCTAAAGGTTATATGTTTAAGTCAATATTTAACCTTAAAGATTTGAGATAAATAACCAATATGATGCTGGATACTTGCTCTTTGATTCTGGTATAAACCGGGATCCAGTATCAAGCATCACTCTTCTACCACATTAAGTATATGTGACAGCAGTTCTTTTCTGCCGTCTCCGCTCTTTGCTGAAAAAATAAACACATGTTCCGGGCCGAAAATTTTATTAAATAGCGCCCTCTTTGAGGCTGCTTCATTTCTGGTGGCTTTATCGATTTTAGTAATAACAAAAGAAAAGGGTATCTTGTTGTCTTCCAGCCATTCTATGAGTATGTTATCAAGCTCGTCAAGGTCTCTCCTCACATCAAACAGCCATATAAGCCTTTTTATGCTCGAATTCTGAAGTATATACTGCTCAATCATCTCCTGCCAGCCCTGATACATCGCACGTGAAACCTTCGAATATCCGAAGCCTGGAAAATCAGAGATGAAGAACGACTTTTTCGCATTCATGAATTCATGCTCAATCTTATATAAGTTTATGGCCCTCGTTCTCCCTGGAGTCGAGCTTGTTCTTGCAATTTTCTGCATGACAAGCTTGTTAATCATGGATGATTTTCCCACATTCGACCTGCCGATAAATGCGAACTCGGGTAAATCTTCTATTTTTCTGTTATCATAGGATGTAATGCTCTTCAAAAAAACGGCATTTAATATTTTCATAGACAGCCTTTTTAGTTTTTTTTATTTGCCCTTTATTTTATATACCACTATAGAATACTCCTTGAAGTTTTCTAATTGCGGCAGGGAAACCTTTTCAAATTTTGCAGGATCAAGATTTTCTTTTAACTCAGGCATGTATTTGTCAATAGTTCTCTCATCAATCATCGCATAGCCGGCGTTGTTCTCCCTGATAAACAGGTTAAATGTTTTATAGTCCGACATTGCCGGAATTGTTACAAATTCTGCATCTGCATAAAATGCAACCCTGTAAAGTGAGTGCTCTCCGGCAAATTTAACCTTTGAATACCCAAGGCCTTTCAGATACACACCTGCCTTTTTCAGTTCGATTTTATCGTTTCCGGAGGATGCGAGTGTATTGGGAAGCACAATAATAAGAACCATCACAAAGAGCAATCCTGCGGTGTGCCTTGAGAGGGCAGAAAAGGCTCCCGATCTTTTGCTCAAAAGATGCGCAACCCTCTCTTTTAATTCGAAGAAACCGATTGAAGACCATACCAGGGCAGGAATTGCCACAAGAAGTCCGTGTCTCGTGCTGAGGTAACACGTTTTAACCGTGTATACGTAAATACTTAGAAAGAACACAATGATCCAGATAAGAAAAGGGATTTCACCCTTGCTGTAAGGAATATATTTTCTTTTAATGACACCGAAGAGGAAGAGTATGAAAAAAACGACATGTAATGATTTTGCAAATTTATATATCACCTCTGAAAAATAAATCTCATATTTGTGTCGTGCAGCCATATCAAAAAAGGCCCTGAAACGATAAGAAGTTGTATTTATAAGTTCCGGCTTTAGTTCGAGGTCCTGGTCAACGTCATGTACTAATATTAAACGGGGCAATTTCTCTCCCACAAGACCTAATTCCCATTTTCCAAGATTGCCTTTAAGGGCAAAGAGAAATGGAGAGGCAACGAGCGGAAAGGAAATAATGAATACAAACATCATTATAAAAAGGTTTTTTACACTCATGCCTCCATCAAGATAATGCCAGATCATCCAGAGAAGGATAATCAAAACAAGTGCTGCCCCCTCAAACTTTGTAAACATGGCCATTCCCGCAAAAAGACTGGCTAATACCAAAAAAAGGTGCTTGCTGCGTGAAATAGCCGTCCAGGCACAATAGAGGGATGATATTGAAAAAAACCAGAACGAAGGTTCTCTCAGAACGTCGCTTGAGTATTCAACGAGTCGCGGACTGATGATAAAAAAAAGTGAGGCCATAATAGCAACACGGTTGCCTATTAGTTCCCTGATAAGAAGAAAAAAAGGAACAACCGCGAGCGAACCAAGGATAGCCGATACCAGTTTGCCTGCAATTTCCCAGTCGTTGAAGATTTTTTGAAATGCCACTATTAAAAATGGGTAGAGATTAAAAAAACTGAATGTTGATATTTTCTGAAAGTTGCCGGAAACAATCATTTTGGCAGTTTCGATATAGCTTACCCCGTCAGGCGTTAAAATGTTTGCAGAAAAAACCATATAAAGCCTTACAGAAAGGGCTGTAAGGAAAAAGAGCAGCGAAAGGACAGCAGGGTTTTTCAGCTTTTCTTTCATGTACCCGACTTTATGATTCTTGCAGGAACCCCAACGGCAGTGACGTAATCGGGGATATCACGGGTTACAACAGCCCCTGCACCTATAACGGACCATTTGCCGATGGTCAGTCCCGGCAGTACGTTTACTCCCATTCCGAGATTGGCGCCTTCCTTTATTGTTACATTTCCGGCAATGTTTGTACCGGGGGCAATGGTACAGTAATCTTCTATGACAACATCGTGCCCTATGGTACAGCTCAGATTCACTGTTACGTGGCTGCCTATTCTTACCTGTGTCGTGATAATGTTTCCCGCCGTGATTAAGGTTCCCTCACCAACTTCTACATATCGGGACATTCTTGCCCATGGATGAATGAGCGTACAAAATCTAAGGCCCATCCTGCCTGATTTCTCATTAAAATGCCTTTTTACCTTTGGATCTCCCACTCCGCTTATGAGCTTTATGCCTGAAGGATCAGTCTTTTCAAGCCATTCAAGCCCGCCCAGTACCGATACTTCACAATACATTTTTCCATGTTTTGCAGCATCTTCATCAATGAACCCGAGAATATCCCAACGGGCTTGTGTTTCATTGTCTTCCCGGAAGGCCCACAGGACCTCCCGTGCGAAACCGCCGGCGCCGAGTATTATTGTTTTCTGCACTTCTTCACCTACTCATTCTCTTTGGTTGAGCCCATAAATTCAGGCATAGTTTCACATCGGGCAGCGCTTATGCCTTCCTGTCTGAAGACTTTAATAAACGTCATCCAGAGGATCTTCATATCCAGCACGAATGTTCTATGGTCGACATACCACACATCGAGTTTAAACTTCTCTTCCCATGAAATTGCATTGCGGCCGTTCACCTGTGCCCATCCGGTAATACCCGGCTTTACATCATGACGTCTTGCCTGTTCCGGAGAATACCTCGGCAGATACTGCATGAGAAGCGGCCGCGGTCCGACAAAACTCAAATCTCCCTTTATTACATTGAATAATTGCGGCAGTTCATCAAGGCTGAACCTTCGAAGCGTCTTCCCTGTGAATGTCAGCCGTACATCATCAGATAAAAGATTTCCCGAGGTATCCTTTGCATTATTCATAGTACGATATTTGTAGAGAAAAAAAGGGTTCCCGTGCAGACCGGGTCTCCTTTGTACGAACAATACCGGAGAACCCATGGTAAGCCTTACCAGCAAAGCAACGATAAACATGGGGATACATAATATTACGAGGAGCATTATGGCAAGCAGAATATCAAAAATCCTCTTCATACCAATTCGCCTTCATTTATATAACTTCGTTGCCTTCATCCGGGTACCCATGAAATGGGTGTCCCTCGACGTACTGCGACCCGCAAGCGGGTGCCCCGCGCCTCCGTCGCCTCCTCTTCGTCGCCCGGGTACCCTCTGGGTGCTATCTTTGAATCCAAATTGGTATCTCATGCGGAAGTTGCGGCATGAGCAGCCTTTTTATAGAAATCGAGCATGGCGGATGTAACCTTTTCTTTTGAATACAATGCTTCCGCCCTTGCCTTTGCCGCCTTTCCCATTTTTTTAATTAATGCAGGATTCTCGATAAACGTACTCATTTTAAGGGCAAGATCTCCGGGGTCGCCGGCTGAAAAGAGGAATCCCGTCACCCCATCCTCAATAGTATCGGTTACACCATAAATCCTGGATCCAATGGATGGGATACCAGCAGAAGCCGCCTCGATGACAACAATGCCAAACCCTTCCCGATAACTGGGCAGGCAAAATACATCAGCCGCCGCCATAAAACTTTCTGGGCTGTCTGTAAAGTCTTCAAAATGTATCATGCGGGAACAGAAACTGCAGATACTTAGTATCTGTTCTTTCATATGCCCTTCATCGGGCCCTGCGATAATCAGGCATGCATTTTCATATTGCTGTGCAATGTTTAAAAAGGCCCGCGCAAGGTCGAGAAGTCCTTTATCACGATTCAACCTACCAAGGAAAAGAAAAACAATATGGCTTTCTGAAATGGCAAATTTACGCCTTATTTCGCTTCGAGCCTTTATGTCCGGTGAGAATCTTTTTTCGTCCACACCGCATATTGAACCATTGGCAAGCACTGAAGATTTCCTTTCCGATACCACACCCTGTTCAATAAGAAAGTTCCTCTGAGAATGGCTGTCAACAAGTATATGTGTTGCACAGGCCGCCAGAATCTTATCCATGGACTTGAGCAGTTGCCGTGCAAACCCTTTCTTTGTTGCCCACACTTGTCCGGTAAAGGTGTGTATCCTTACGGGCACACGAGCAAAAAATGCAGCAAGCATGGACAAAAGCCCCGATTTCGGCATAATCGAGTGAACAACATCAAATTTATTCTTCCGAATAAGCCTATACAAATGTAAAAGCGTCCTTACATCACTCAGGGGCGATATTCTCCTTTCCATCTGTACGGGAATAACAGTCACATCAACACCGAATGGTCTGAGGAATCCTTCATCTTTTGTATTTACACATACACTGATATCGAAAAACGGGCTCATGGTTTTAAAATGATCAACCAAAAAGACCTTGACGGAAGCCTCAATAACAGCAACAAAGCATACCTTCATTTTTTTTGAGTTTTTATTAGACAATCAGGCAGACAAACCAGTCTCTTCTACAACCCGGGAACTTTTGTGGATTTAATCTGTGCGATGATGCTGTCTGCATACGCCTTCTCTTTTTCATCGAGTTTCCGGTTGCGCATATTAACCAGGGTATCGTGTAAACTTAACAAAGAAAAGAATCGATAGGCATATCCCTTCAGATAAGATTCGGCAATTAACTGTGTGGTATAATATTTACCGACATAATGAGGCCCATATGTTCTCATAATCTGCCTTACCGTTTTGCAACTCAGCAGGTAATTATTTACATTCACAAGACCTTCTCTTACAAAATACAAAGCCTCGCTTATCCTCGCAAAACGGGATGTTTTGAACGTCCTGCACCAGAGTTCGCAGTCTTCAGCACGTAAATATTTCGGGTCGTAAGGATTCTTTTTAAACCACTCTGTCCGCCCCATAACTGTGGCATGATGAAAAAAATTTCCACGCAAAAGCGCTGCAGGTCTTGAATCGATGGGGCCCATGTACCTGATGCCTATGGCCCTGCACTGCCGATCCATGGAAAGCATGGGCGTATCAACAACATCCACGTCAAGGTTTCTTTTTAAATAGTCGATTTGTTTCGATAACCGCTCCGGGTGCATCATATCATCCGCATCCATCCTCGCATAATAGACACCTCGTGCCAGGTCCGTCATCCGGTTCAGGGCTGCCACAAAGCCCTTCCGCCCTTCCTCCCTGTAAACGCGGACTCTCGGATCCTTCACTGATTGCGCTATTTCAAAGGACCCGTCTGTAGAATTATCATCAATAATTATGAGTTCCCAATCCCGAAAAGATTGGGCAAATATCGACCGGAGGGCATCCTCTATTGTGCCGGCGTTATTGTAAAATGTCAGCCCAATCGAGATTTCAGGACTCACGCCTTTTTCCCTGATTCATAACTGTTATCATTACATCCTCTGATCAAGATTTTTTCCTGTTTCTATATGTTCAAAATTCGGGATTAAGCGTTTTACTAATTTCACAATATCCTGCTTTGTGATTTCAATCTCCGGATGCATCACGGCTTCATCTATATATTTTATAAAGGCAATGACCGGACCGACAGGCTTCAGCTCATGCTGAATGCCTGAGAGAGCTGTCATGCCTACATCAACTGTCTTTTCGCCGTCACTGACAAACTCTTCGTATGGTTTTTCACCGCTTGTATCCAGAGGTGTTATAAGCAAAGGGTAGCGTCCCTTTCCCAGATCAGCTGCAACGCTTTTCCGCGCCAGCGATTCATCCTCATAACGGTGTGCTGAAAACCCGTACGAATCTAATACCAGATTCGCTATTGTTTCCAAGTCAACGAGATCATTCTTCGGATCAAGGGTTGGTATTAACAGATGGCGGTTGGGTGCGCAAAAGGCTGCCAACACGCAGATCTGTCCCGACTCGCGGGGCGTAATGAAATACCGCAGTGTTTTTTCGGGAACCGCAAGAGGCTGGCGGTTATTCAGCCGTTTTATAAAGCTTTCCAAGAGACTGCCCTTAGAGAAAGCAACATTTGCAAAACGGGCTGACGCAGCGGTCTGGAGAGGGTTTGTCAGGGTTTCATCTGAGAATATGAGCTGTTCCATTAATTGCTTGCTCGCACCCATTAGATTGACCGGATTTGCCGCCTTATCTGTGGAAACACAAAAATATCTGAAGGCCGTCTGCCTTTTTGAAAGCCATCCCAAAAACCGGGCGGTCTTCACAAGGTTTACATCAAACATCTGTAGTAGCGAATAGATATCCTTTTCTGAACGAACATGCTTTAAAGCAGCAAAGTTTAAAACAAAATCATATGCAGGCGTTTCTGAAAGAAAGCGGTACATCAAGGGAGAGCCGAAATCGAGCGGGAGCGTCCTGAAATCTGTGGCCGATAAATCACCTATCGTATTGCGGAGATGCCGTACCAGTTCCGCGAGGTCATTTTCATTGCAATCAACAACATGAAGTGCTGACGGTTTGAATTCGCTCAAGATACGCACCGTTGAGCTGCCTATACTTCCAGCCCCTCCTATAACAAGAATCCGGCTATCTTTTATCTGCTGATTCAAATCCTGACGATGGGAATCAAAGTCATCCTGAAAAAGACTGGTGTCTCTCTTTGTAACAAGTGATGACAGGTTGTCGATTGACATGTCTTTCATCTAATTTTCCACCCCCCCATTCTTCCGGGGCTCACGTCGCCCCCTCCACGAGCAAAGCTCGCGGAACCTCCCCCTCGCGCTCGCGAGGCTCGCTACCCTGCGGGCTGTCCGGGGCTCACGCCTGTTCCCGTACCTTCTTTAAATGTTCAAACGGCTTTAGCGGCTTGAACGGTTCACTTGGGACATTACATATCATTATAGTGCTGCCAGGTTCTTAAAAGGGTCTTTTCAATGTCGATTGCAGGTTTAAAGCCAAAGGCATTCTGCGCCTTATCACAACTGCCGAAGGAAACCTTTATGTCCGGAAGCCTTACAAGAGAAGGATCCTGCACAATCTCAACAGACAGATTCGAAAACGATGCTATGATCTCAACAATCTTTTGAATCGAGTACGGCTTGCCGGTGCATATGTTAAAAACTTCACCCCAATATTCACCGCGAGCCATTTCGATATACGCATCAACGGCATCATCCACATCAATAAAATCCCTCTCAGTATCCAGATTCCCCATTTTTATTATCAGTTTATCTTTGCGAAGCAGCGCATCCTTTATTCTCTTGAGAATTGCGCCTACGACCAATGTCGGCGGAATTCCAGGACCAACAATGTTGAAAGGTCTTGCGGCTGCGATTTTCAACCCGCAGCTTTGAACATAATTCAATCCTGCCAGTATCATTGCATGCTTACTGATACCATAGGCATTGATAGGGCGGCAGGGATAGTCTTCGCTGAGCGGGAAGTCGTCCGGAGAGGCAAAGCCATATTCAGCGCTGGAGCCGATTATGACAACACGCGATTCGGGAACGTGCTTTCGCACGGATTCCATCAGATACAGACTCCCCATAAAATTAACATTATAGACGCTGAACAGGTTATCGCCGGTAACTCCCGCAAGATGGAAAATCCAGTCCGGCTTCAATAACCGGATAGAGTGCTCAAGTTTGTCCGGACTGCAAATGTCGATGCAGAAATATTCGTCAAGCAGTATGTCGGATGGCGCCTTTTCGGCCAGATCTATGCCGCAGATACGCATGCCGTCGCCCATGGTGCGAAGCTTCTTAATCAAGTGCCGGGCGCAGAAACCTGATGCCCCTGTAATAAGCGCGGTCTTCATATTTAAATTCTTAAATCCGGCAGAAAAAGCCCGGGATCATTTACAAAATCTGAACTGGCCTGTTCGTAATCTTCAAATCGCCCGATATCCTGCCAGTAGCAATCGGTCTGGTAGCATGCCACGCGCTTGCCCGCAGATGTAAGGGCAGTCATCAGTTGAGGAATATCGAATTTATCTTCGGAAGGAATAAAAGAAAGGCATTCAGAAGAAAGGACATTGATCCCCATGCTCACATCATATTCCAGGACAGGTTTTTCACGGTATTCATGGAGAAGCCCTTCCTCTGTTTTCACAATAACGCCATAGTCTATATGCGCCTTACGCTGCGTGACTGCTATTGTTCCCGAGGCATTCCGGGCGCGATGGTATTCAACTATGTTTTGATAATCAAGGGTCGTTAATATGTCACCGTTCATAACAAGCAAATGCTCCTCGGGCCGCTCCAGCATCTTCAAAGAACCGGCTGTTCCCAGGGGCTCATCTTCGATGTAGTATTCGATATTGACGCCCCAGCGTGACCCGTCTCCAAAGGTTGCTATGAAAAGTTGCGCCATGTATCCAAGCATCATGGCAACCCTTTTAATGCCTGCTGCAGCGATTTGCCTGATAACAACTTCAATTATCGGTACATCACCAATCGGCAGTAAAGGTTTGGGTATCACCATGGTATAAGGCTTCAGCCTTACGCCTTTTCCTCCAGCTAATATTACGGCCATCATTTTCTCAATACCTCGAAAACTAAGTAATTTTGTCGAGCTCTTTTAATCAGCATAAGCTTATATACGTGTCCAGAAAGGTTTCTTTCCTGTACAGCTTCTTCCGCAGTCTAAAATAGATGCAACATGTTTCTTTCCTATCAAATTCAACAACAAAACCCTTGACATAACCCTCAAATAAGACATCAACCAGTATATTCCCGGCAATTTTTGCCCGTGTTTTTTTAAAATCACCCGCATTTCTTTCAATCCATCAAGGTGATTTTCAGGTGTACTGCTGACACCTCCATGCTGCATAGCTGTTAATATTAGTCCTGGTACAAAAAAGGCATCGGCATGTTTCAATTCCCTCAAGAGAAATTCAAAATCGCCTGCAATATGAAAAGATTCATCAAACTTCCCGTAAGCATAAAACATGCTTCTGCGGCACACGGTAGCTGGATGCGGTATACACATGATTTGCGAGAATTTCCTCTTTATCCTTTTCCACGGCTCTCCTGCTACACCTAATTTGTTACCTTCCTTATCCACTATAGCCACTTGACAGTACACAATTTTAATATTTTGCTGCACGTCCTCGAGATGTGAAACCAGCTTTTCAAAAACACCGCTGTCCCAAAGATAATCATCCGCACCCAGAAAGATAATCCACTCTCCCTTTGCATGGTCCAAGGCTTCATTCCAGGCATTATAGATGCCTGTATCGCTTTTTGATTCCCAGTAAGTTATTCTGTTGTTATTCCGCTTTAATAATTCTATAGTTCCGTCTGTTGAACCGCCGTCTTTTATAATTAATTCAATATTTGGATATGTCTGCTGACTCACGCTATCTATAAAACGCTGTATGGTTCTTTCGTTATTAAGAGCAGCCGCTATAACGCTTATTAATGGTTGATGTATCATATCTTTACAAAGTTTTTGCGTCAGACATGCTGTTCTGGTGCGCCAATTCTTCCTCCACAAGGCGCTGTATCAGATCCTCGAACGTAATGTCATATTCCCAGCATAGTTTAGTCTTTGCCCTGCCGGGATCCCCATAAATCAGATCGATATCAGATGGCCGGAAAAGGGTCCGGTCGATGACGGAATGTTCTTCCCAGTTCAAGCTAAAACAGCGGAAGACCAGTGCGGCAAAATCCCTCAAACTGTGGTGCTCATTCGTAGCAATGACATACTCATCCGCTTCATCCTGCTGCAGCATCAGCCACATGGACTTGACGTATTCCGGCGCATATCCCCAGTCCCGCTGTATTTCCACATTTCCAAGGGTCAGTTTTTCAGGGGATCCCTTTGAAATTCTAACAGCCGCAGAAACGATCTTTTTGGTGACATAATTCGGGGGCCGGAGAACCGATTCGTGGTTGAAGAGTATCCCGCAGCAGCAGAACATGCCGTAAGCTTCACGATAATTTACAGCCAGCCAGTGCGCTGCAGCCTTGGAAATGGCATAGGGGCTGACAGGATGAAAAACGGAATCTTCCGCCACTGGAAGCCTTTTGACACGGCCGAACATTTCGCTTGACGATGCCTGATAGAACCGCGCAGGCAGGTTGAGGCTGCGAATCGCCTCCAGCAGATGCTGAGTGCTTAAAACATTGAACGTGACTGTATCGAGCGGATATGTAAAGGACCGGGCAACCGAGCTTTGCGCTGCCAGGTGATAGACCTCATCCGGTCTGATTTTTCCCAGAATATCCATCATGTTATTTAAATCCAGCAGGTTGCCGTGAATCAGCTGTACCTGATCCAGAACCATCAGGAATTTCAAATTGGCGAGTTGATCCTGGTCATAGTCGGTGATCAGGCCCATGACCTCATACCCTTGACCAAGCAGGAATTTGGTGAGGTAAGAGCCGTCCTGTCCTGTAATACCGGTGATAAGTGCTTTTTTCATGAGCTATATTGGCCTTTTATCAAGGAAACACCTCAGGATAGAGAACGGTACACGCAAAGACTGTCGGAGGCCGCCTTGTCCCAGGAAAAACGTTTGACGAGTTCGAGGCCGGTCCTGACACGGGAACTGTCCCTGCCTTCAGACAAAACCGTGTCAAAGGCACTGGTCAGGGAGTCCGGACGGTCCAATTCAAAATAGATTGGGCAGCCTTCCGTGATTTCAACCGTTGTAGGAATGCGGGAAGCAATAACAGGGCAGCCGCACGCCATTGCCTCCAGCAGGGGAATACCAAAGCCCTCATAAAGTGAAGGATAGATGAACGCAGAGGCTTGATTGTATAAAATGCAGAGTAATTCGTCGGTCACATCAGTCCACAGATCCACATTATCCTGGATGCCCAGTTCGACAATGCGGCGATTCTCCTCGGGAGACCATGGCAATCCGACCACCAGCAATCGGGTATCACCGCGGTTCTTCCATTGGCTGAATGCACTGATTAAACCGCTGAAATTCTTGTAATTTGCTCGCGAACCCACATAAAGAAAAAAGGGGCCATGCGCTGGCCGGGGTAATTGCTGTTTGCCTGCGCTCAAGGGCTGGAATATTTCGCTGCAGGCAAGGTGAACCACGTGAAGACGATCCGGAGATATCCCGTAAAAGTGTTGCACATCGTCCCTGGTTCCCCCGGAAATACATATGACTGCGTCTGCGGCAAGCACATACCGTTTCCTCAGAGCCCTGAAACGGTTACTGTAGGAATTATTGAGAAGTTCCGGAAACCGCTCGTAAATCATGTCGGCCACGGTTACCACCTTAAAGCCATCCCATGGATAAGGCTGTGTAAAGTAGGTGGAATGCCAGATTCTTCCTCGTCCCCTCCCTATGAGAAAACTGAGCATGAGCTGTCTCGCCTTTTCCTCAAGAAAAGGCCAGGAGACAGCCGGTCTCAGCAAGGGGTCGATGAATGGAAAATGTCGATGGACAATACGCCGGTGCTGCGGCAGTGCCTGGCGGAGAGGGCCCGAGGTGAAAAGGGTCATAGCCGCTTCATCATCCTGAACACACAATCGGGGGAGTATCTCGGTGAAAAGTCTCGATATGCCCCCTGTAGCCTGATACTGATAAATCACACCATCGACAACAAGGCGAAGTGGCTCTGCCATGGCGGCCCTACTTCACCAGTTCCATACAGGCCACAGCCCTGGCAGCTGCAGCAAGGTCAGGATCGTAATCTGTCTGATGGTGAATATCATAATATTCGCTGCGGGCACATGCCTCTGCCGAGGAAAGATGCCACCCTTCTGCCATATACTGATAGTAAACAACATGGGCGGAGGATCCTGCAAACATCCGAATAACAGAATCGACCATTGGAAGGTCGAATTGCTGCAGCCATCCATGGTCCTCATAGCGTCCGAAGGGGACAGTGATCATCAATTGCCCTCCCGGCTTGAGGAGACGTCGGAATTCTTCAATCACCTTCAGATAATCCTGAAGCCGCCGTTCGCCAAAACGAGGATCATTTGCGTAGAGAAAGGTGTTATCCATCCCGACATGTTCGAGGGTTGATATACAGACAATTTCATCAAAATAATTTTCCCTGAAGACCGTATCTCTCAAGTCACCGTACATATAAGAAATATCGGCGTTCCTGATTGTCTGCTCAGGCGAGAGGGTATATATGATCATTTTTTTGCCTTCCAATGCCCCGTGCTTGACAAGATAACCATGGTTCAGCGCAGATCCGGCATCCAGGAGTATTCCAGCGCCGGGCCTCAGTCTGCTCACTACCCAGGGATATTCCACAACGCGCTCATCGATGCGATATCCGTATCCGGCAGGCAACGCATCCTCCCGCCGGAAACGTTCTAATATGTCTGCATCCTTCAGAGCATTTCGGAGAAAATCCTCCTTGTAATCCTTGTACCCTGTCGCCCACGGCTGCCGGCCCGATGCGATGTACCTTTGGATTCTCAGTTTGCTTATGACGGAATTGCAGAAAGTTTGAATAAGCTGAAACAACCGGTACAATGGCCTCATCTCAACCCTTTGTCAATTGCGTTTTCCGTGACCACGTTCTTCTTCACACAGCCATTCCGGATTTCATAAACTACATCCGCAACTTCCGCTATTGCCGGCTGATGGGATATGGCTATTATAGTAGTCCTGCCGCATAATCGGTGTAAGGTTTCGCATATTTCCGCTTCTGTTTTCGGATCAAGCGCTGTTGTTGCTTCATCCAGAATCAAGAGTTTCGGTTTATGCAATAGCGCTCTTGCCACTGCAATGCGCTGCCTTTGCCCGCCTGAAAGTTTTGACCCCCTCTCGCCTATTATTGTGTGCATACCGGATGGAAGTCCTGATACAAAATCCAATGCACCGGCGGAAGCCAATGCCTCTTCAACATCTTTATCTGTGATTCTATTATCCCCTAATGAAACGTTAAGAAAAACAGATTCGTGAAACAGAAAAATCTCCTGAGAAACATAACCAATCATTTGCCGCCACTCGCGCATATTTAATTCTCTTTGAGAAACACCGTCAATATAAACATCACCTGATTGAGGAACAAAAAGTCCCGCGATCAAATCTACGATCGTTGTCTTTCCGGCGCCGGAAGGTCCTATGATTGCCGCAAACTTACCTGCAGGGATGTTTATGCTTACATTTTTTAATATCTGCGTTTCTCCATGGAAAAAATTGACGGAATTCATACTTATACCAGACATAAGGTGTGGTAATTTGCCGTTTTCGTTATATTTATCTATCTCCACCCTGGCACGTTCGATATTTTCTATTAATGACCAAAGGGCGCTCTCACCCAGCGCCATCTCTTGATAACACGCTTGCGCAGCATAGATTCTATTGAGCAGACGATAGAATATGAATAACATGACAAACAGTGAAGAGAAGGATTGTTTGCCGAATGTTACTGTTACATAAATAATCACTGCAATCATCGTTGCTACCAAAGGTTCCTGGAGAGTCTTTAAGGCTTCCGAGGCAAATATCTGATGTTTTTGGGTTTTGTACAAATCTCGTGTTTCTGTCTCAAGTAACTGCTGGAAATGATTTTCCTGCGCCATAGCTTTGACGGATTTGATACCCTGTATCGCATCGGTAAGCCTGGAAATAATGGATTTCATCAGCTCAGTCTGATGGTAGCCTGCACGGCGGCTCATCTTGATTAAAGCACTGAAGGCGAAGATCATTATGATAGCAGCCGCGGCTGAAACGAGTGTTGTTTTCCATGATATAATTATTGCCATAGTGCCATAAATAAATATGTTAATCACTGATGCAACGAAAAGCGATGTATGGTGATACGCTGAAGTTGCTCTCATAACCTCACTGCTCATAGCATTTGCAAAATATCCTGCAGGCCTGTTTATAAAATAATTCCAATTAGCATTCATTAATGACTTGATTAATTTCAAGCGGAGATCTGACGTGACATGGGCCACGGTATAACCAACTTGTCTCATGGCAACCAGCATAAATAAACCCTTCACGGCTATCCCGATAATAAATATTGCAAGCACAACAGGCAGGCTGGGATGGAGTCCATAAATTTCTAACGTCTTTTTCAGAAATGTCCCTATCCAGCCTCCGGTACTTGCACCACCGGATTGCATAATATCTATCAGTGGAAGTAATGTTACAATACTTATCCCCTCGGCCAAACCTGAAAACAAAAAACAGCATACCATCAGCACACTTCGTGCCGGATACGCTTCGAAGAAATAAAAGATCAGCCTGATGCTTCCAATATTTTTTAATCGCTTAATCATGGATTGAGGCCTTACGGAATGTTTTCAGGTCACTGATTGGTTTCGAAATCTACAACAAAATGGATTATTTTAGCGTACTTGAACGGTTTAGGATATCTTCAATAAATGAATAAAGGCACTATTCGTTCTATAT
>CAYMTB010000033.1:6900-20298 GCA_964393225.1 uncultured Syntrophorhabdaceae bacterium | reverse complement strand
AAGGCCTTAAAACAGTTTTAAGGGATATGCTGGACATATCTAAACCCTTCAAGCCTTTCGATGATGAGGCATGCGCTGTATGCTCATTTAACAGTATCTGCCACATTTAAAATGCAGTAATGAATAAAACTTTTCTTGACAGAATAATATATTTGTATACAATAAAAAGAAGTATCTAAAAAAACAACAAAAAGGGGGCATTGTAATGGCCATAAAAACAACAGCAAAGAAAACAGCAGTAAAGCCGTCCGCGAAACCCGCAGCGAAAACAGCAGCGAAACCGGTCGCAAAAAAAGCAGTAAAAGCAGCAGCCAAGCCGGCTAAAAAAGCAGCACCCGCGGCAGCTAAATCAGTGATGAAAAAAGGAACAAAATACAGTTGTAAGGTATGCGGGTTGGTTGTCGCAGTCGATACAGCATGTGGTTGTGTAGAAGCATGTGACATCTTTTGCTGTGAAAAACCGATGAAAGTAAAAAAATAATTCCAACAATTACTGATACATTTGTAAACAGTCCAAAAACTGTCGCTCCTGCAAATTAAAAGTTGATTGACAAATTACGGATTTGAGCTATACTTCTTTTATAAGGTGTTCTTTGACAATCTGCAAGGTGAGACATGGTATGACGAAATGATTTAAATGCCATTATCGCCTTTGGGCAAGGCCAGAATACGGTTGTTAGTCCTCCAGAATATCAGTAGGGGAGAAACATTCCTGTATTAAAAGTGAAGTGGTTTTTGCTGTATGTGTAAATCAAGGCGTTTATCACCTTGAGTGTATTGAAAAGGAAGGAATCGGATTTAAAGAAATGGATATTATTACCGGGTCAAGCGGATGGTGATATTTATTTTTGCGATTCCCACATCAAACGCATCAAGAATAGTTAAAGCATTGGATGAAGCAGGACGCTAAATGCCCAGAAGAACACCTTTAAGGCCCCTCTCAGGAGGGGCCTTTTTAATGCTGAAAATTTTAAAAGACTTATTCCAGCTTATACTTCTTCACTTTCGCCAGGAGAGTTATCCTTGAGATACCAAGGATCTGGGCAGCCTTACTCTTGTTTCCATCCGTATAGCCAAGTATTTTTCTGATGTGATCCTTCTCTACATCGGCCATGGATTTGAGCGGTAAATTGGTAAAACCTTCATCGAGGTTCGTAGCGCTTTCCAGAAAATAGTTGGGGAGGGACTTCTTTCTGATCTCGTTTGTGGACTCGATAATCACAGCGCTGTTCATAACATTCATCAGTTCCCGGACGTTACCTGGATAATCGTGATGCGTAAGGGGTTTCATCGCAGCATCCGATATCTTGTCTATTTTTTTCTCATTGACCACGCAAAATCGCTTAAGAAAGTGGTAAGCAAGAAGAGGGATGTCTCCTTTCCTCTCCCGCAGGGGCGGCAGGTAGACGGAGTTCATGTTCAGACGGTAGAAAAGGTCTTTTCTGAAGTTTCCTTTCTTGATTTCCTCATGCAGATCCTTGTTGGTGGCCGCAAGTATTCTCGCATCAACCTTCTGGTGCTTGCTGGAACCCAGCCTGAAAAACTCTCCTTCCTGTAAAACTCTGAGGAGCTTGACCTGGATCGGGAGGGCAAGTTCACCAATCTCGTCCAGGAAGAGAGTCCCTCTGTCAGCTTCTTCGATCAACCCCCGTTTGATGGCCGTAGCACCCGTAAAGGCACCCTGGTTATGGCCGAAGAACTCGGACGAGAAAAGTTCGTTGGCAAAGGAACCGGCATTTACAGCCACGAAACTTTCCTTGTTGCGCTTACTGATCTTGTGGATGGCTCTGGCGATCAGTTCTTTGCCTGTACCGCTCTCGCCCCAGATAAGGATACTGCTGTCCGTCTGGGCCATCTTCTCAACAGTAGAAAAGATGGCATTCATCTTCTCATGCTGGGTAACGATATCTTTAAAAGCATCCCCGAATTTCAGATCCGGCGAGACAGGGATCTCCAGGTCGGTCATTTTCTGGTTATTCCGGTTCTCCAGGGCTCTGTTTATAAGGTCCAGAAGACGTTCATTGTCAACGGGCTTAATGAGGTACTCAATGGCGCCGAATTTCATGGCAGACACGGCGAGCTCGATGTCCTCAACGCCCGTCAGGACAACCGTCTCCACGTCTATACTGTTCTCCTGAATAATTTTGAGGATGTCGAGGCCCGTTACCTCGGGCATATCCATATCGAGGAGGAGGAGGTCGTAAGGGTTGCTCTTGAGCACATCGAAGGCCTTGGTGCTATTGCTCAGGGTTGTAACATCAAAGATCCCGGCCTGAAGCAGGAAGATGTTCAGATAATTGAGAACAGCCTGATCGTCATCGATAACCAGAATCCTGTTCATCAAGCCTCCGCCGGGTTCCTGGGAAGACAGATACCGAAGGAAGTCCCCGCGCCAACCTTGCTCTCCACGTCTATTCTCCCCTTGTGCTCTTTGATGATGCCGTAAGCGATGGAGAGGCCGAGGCCTGTTCCGCCCTGGTGCCGCTTTGTGGTAAAAAAAGGATCAAACATCTGTTTCAATGTCTTCTCGTCCATGCCCTTTCCGTCGTCCCGCACCCGAAGGATAACCTCCCTGTCATTGAACTCCGAGGTAACAGCAATAGTCCCTTTTGATTTCTCGATAGCCTGAGAGGCATTGATCAGAATGTTCACAATAACCTGCTGCAGCTTCTGAGTGTTCCCTGTTATAGCTGGAACGTTCGGTTCGAGGTCCACCTTCACGTTAGCGGTTCTCCGTATCTGGTCGTCTACCAGGCGAAGGCAGCTTTCAGTGATAGTATTGATATCTACATTCTCATTAAGGAGCCCCTCATCATGCTTCGCAAACTTTCGTAACCCATCCACGATGCCTTTGATACGGTTTGCCCCCTGAGCCATATCGTCAATGAGGATCGGCACATTCTGCCTGAAAATATCATAGTTGAGTCGGGCTATTTTCAGGTCAGGATTTGATTTATAGACATGGTCAAGAAAAGGGAAGATATCATTCATGGCTTCCTGGATGATATACAGGTTTCCCCGGATGAAGGTATTGGGATTATTAATCTCGTGGGCTATACCCGATACAAGCTGCCCAAGGGAAGCAAGTTTATCTGCCTGAAGGAGTTGTCTCTCCATATTTTTCTCTTTTGTGATAATCCGCGAGATCTCAAGGGCCCCCGCTACCTCGCAACCGGCATTAAAGATGGGATAGGCCTGAAGAAGGTAATATTCACCATCAATTACCTTCTCTAAAGTGACGGTGGTTTTCTCTTCAAGCACTCGCCTGACCAGGCAGTCTTCGCAAGGGTGCTCCTGGCCGAAAACCTTTTTATAACACTTCCCCCTGTTTCCGATGGCCTTCTGGTTGGACATAAGGATGTTAAAGTCCTTGTCAATTACCGTTACAGTGTCGGTGATAGTTTTAAAAAGGGCCTGGAGTCTGGTTTTGCTCTCCAGCAATTTCTCTGTCAGGGTCATCAGCTCCTGGTTCTTTTTAATAAGGAGGTCCTTCTGTTTCTCCAGGTCCAATGTCCGTTCCCGGACGTTTCTCTCCAGGTTTTCGTTCTGTTCTATGAGTTTCTTTTCAAGCTGTTTCCTGATGCGCAAATCCTTATATACTGATTCGATGCTCATTTCTCCGCCTACATCGATCCAGATATATGATCCAATGACTGGAATCGGGTTGCCGGTTCTGTCCAGAAGGGTCAATTCGAAATCGTCAAGCTTCCCCTCACTCTGCAGAATATCGAAAATCACCGAGCGGACCTCAGGCTTTTCGTAAAGTTTGTCCCGCACAACGTTGAGCTGCACAGAACCGTCCTCGGGATAATCAAAAAGCCTGTAGAATGCACGGTTTGCTTTGGTTATATCCCCGTTCGGAAGGGAGATGAGCATGGGCATAGGCGCATCTGTAAAGAAGTTCTTATAACGGTTTTTTGACTTTTCGAATTCCCTGGTTTTCTCCTCCATAAACTCCTCGACTTGACGAAGGCTATATTGAACCTTTGAACGAAGTTCCCGTCTCTCTAAGGCCTTTGACAGTCTGCGCCCGATCTCGGCTATCATGGTCTTTTCTTCTTCAAGAAACTGCCCTTTCTTCTGGTAGTACACCTCAACAGCACCGCGCTTTTGACCTTCCACCACAATGTCAGAACTGAAGGATTCCGCAATATGTGCACGATTTGGCGGCCCCGAGGAATACTCAACCCCGTCAAACCATATGGACGATGCTGCGCTTCCCTGAACCTTAAGGCCTGCAGCCAGATGTGCGGTGATGTTCCTCAAAACCTCCACCAGATCATTATCCGATTCTATTTCAATACCTGTTTTATAGAGGCAATCCAGTTCCTGAAGCCGTTTCTTCAGGTCCTTTTCAATACTCAGTTCATCCCGGGTCTGCCCCATCTTTTACCCTCCCTTGGTCATGAACATTTCAGAATTATTAATATACCATATAACTAAATAGAAGGACAGGCGATCTTCCCATGAGTCCGTCTGTCCTTCTATAAACTTCATCTGCTGCTATTCACTCAGCTTTCCCCTTATTTTTACATTGAAATAGTTTTCGCTGGACAGGAAAGGTTTCTTCTCCGTGTTACAAGGTGACACATCCATGGAGACCATGCTGAAGCGCCCTTTTCCGCCCGGGGTCATGAAAGCCTTCCCGAGAAATCCCTTGCCCCAGAAAGAACCAGGGGCCACGCCCTTGTAGAAAGAGACTGTCTTTTCAATCTCTTTGGCTATACCGCTCACCGCCGAGAAACTCATCCCGGTTCCCAGTTTTTCGGCAAGTTTCTTGATTATCTGCCAATTCTCCATGCCTGTCAGGGGCTCAAAAACTTTTGCCATCTTCTGGACCCTCCGGTCACAGGCGGTGTAAGAACCCTCTGTTTCAACCGGCACAGAGGCCGGAAGAACCACGTCCGCCTCCATAGCTGTGGTAGTCATTAAAGAGTCAACAACAAGGAGAAACTCCACTCCCCCAGTCAACTTGAAGTTTGATGTAACATAAAGGGGGTCCTCGCCGAAGACGATGAGCGCCTTGATCTTCTCCTTCTCCATGGCTTCTTTGAGATCCACAGGCCTGAAGATGGATGCCAGATCCACACCCCACTTCTTGCCCAGGGCGGCAATCTGTTTTTTATCACTGTGGCTCACGTATCCCGGAAGATAACCGGGATCCACGCCCATGTCGAGGAGACCCTGAGAGTTCGCAAAATCCCTGAGCATTACGATACCATTCCCCGCTTTTCCAATCCGACCCGTCAGCATCATCAGGTTTCCTATGGACTTCAGGTCATCCTTTGACTTTTCCCACAGAGAATCGATGCTGTAGACTACCATGAGGTTTATTTTCGGCTTTGCAATAAGATCACAAAGCTGCTCAAGTTTGCTGTTATTCACCCCGGTCATTTCCGAGATGAAATTCATGTCAAGACCAGAGACCGAGGCCTTGAATTCTTCATATCTTTCCGTCCTCTTGTCGACAAAATCTTTGTCCGCCAGCCCCCGATCCAGGACCACCCTGGAAAGGAAATTGATGAGTCCCGTGTTCGTGCCGCGCTTTGAATCTATCCACAAATCTGCAAATTTGTTGAGCTCCACATCTGCAGAGTTTACAGTGATGAGACAGGCACCATTCTTCTGCGCGGCCTTTATCTTCAGTTCCGCAATAAGATTGTCCTCAGAAAGATCCGCATTCATGACCAGGATCACGTCGGCTGAAGTGAGGTCATCCATGGTCGCCGTGGATGTGGTAATACCGAACATATCGTCAAGACTGTCCTGTTCCGCCCCGTTGATGAGATTGCTGAAACTTCCAATGTTATTGGTTTTGAGTCCCGTTCTGGCAAACTTCTGGAGCAGGTAAAGTTCCTCATTCGTCATCCGGGGTGACCCGAACACAGCCACCGAGTCGGGACCGTGCATCTTGATGATATTGCCCAGTCTCTCCGCGGCATAATCAAATGTTTCATCCCACGATGCATCATGGTGTCTGCCCCTCTTCTTAATCATGGGTTTCATAAGCCGGTCTTTATCGAGCATATACTGGTAACCGAACCGCCCCTTCGCGCAGAGAAAACCCTTGTTGTGTGAATTCCCGTTCACATTCTCCACGGTGAAACAGTGGTCGTGAAAAACTTTGTAGCTCAGATTGCAACCCACGGAGCAGAAGGAACAGACCGAAGAAACCTTCTTCGAATCCCATGGACCGGGTTTGCGGAAGGGGAGTTTCTCGGTGATGGCGCCCGTCGGGCAGGCGGCAACGCAATTCCCGCAGGAAATGCAGTTGGTCTGGAGCAGCCTCTTTTCCATTGAAGGTTTTACCACTGACTTAAAGCCCCTGTTCACAAAACCCAGGGCCGAAATCTTGAGAATCTCTGAACATGTGCGCACACAACGGCCGCAGGAGATACATTTGTTCGGATCAAGGTTTATAAAGGGATGTGCCGTGTCTACCTTAAAGCGTCTCACATCGCCCAAAAAGCGGCTTAGATCAACACCAAAATCCGAGGCATGCTTTCTCAGATCACAATCGAAATAATCCGAACAGCCGCATTCAAGACAGCGTGCTGCCTCGTTTTCGGCCTGGAGCCTCGTAAAACCGGTTTCTACCTCATCCTGGTTCCTGATTCTCTGGAGCACCGGCAGTTCGCCCATCTTCTCTTTTTCCAGTTTCTTGTACCGGGTGAATTCAATCTCGGGAATACTGCCGAAACTATCTTTCCTGCTCACAAAACCTCTGGTCACAGGGATCGTCTTCCCGGTCTGAATGTATTGATCCATACACAGTGCAGCAAACCGTCCGTGAGCGATGGCATCGATGGCCACTTTCGGGCCCGTCATACCGTCACCGCCGGCAAAAACACCCGGTATGGAGGTTTCAAAGGTACCCTCTTTCACCACCATGCCATTCCAGCGTGTTGTCTTGAGTTGTCCATCCGTGTTAATCTTCCCGAGATCGATATCCTGGCCGATTGCGGAAATCGCGAAGTCACATGGGAGTTCATATTCAGAACCCTTTATGGGCACAGGGCTTCTCCGGCCGCTTGCATCCGGTTCGCCAAGTTCCATACGGATACAGGTAAGGGCACTGAGGCGGCCATCCTTTGTCACAATTCCTTCGGGAGCAGACAGAGATACAAGTTCCACGCCCTCTTCCAGTGCGGCATCTATCTCCATCTCGTGAGCCGGCATCTCTTTCTTGGTCCGCCGATAGAGAAGCGTCACCTTATCCGCACCTGTCCTGAGGGCCGTCCTCGCCGCATCAATGGCTGTATTGCCGCCGCCTACTACCACCACCCTCCCGTATATCCCGGGAGGACTCTCATCCTGCATGGCCCGGAGATAGTCGGCGCCGCCGATGACTCCCGGTGTCGCTTCTTCACCCGCAATCCCCATAGTTTTGGCCTTCTGGGCACCGATGGAAAGAAAAATCGCATCAAATCCCTCATCCTTGAGGTACTTTATGGTGAAATCCTCTCCCAATGCCTTATTCATCTTTGTTTCAACACCAAGGTCGAGTATGCACTGAATCTCCCGATCAAGGAGTGCCTTGGGCAGGCGGTATTCCGGTATGCCATAGCGAAGCATGCCGCCCAGGTGGGGTGATTTCTCAAAAAGGGTAACCTTATAACCCTTGACCGCAAGAAAATAGGCACAGGTAAGACCGGCTGGTCCTCCGCCCACCACTGCCGCCTTTTTTCCGTTCCAGGGGGCAACATCGGGCATCCATGGATCTTCAATGTCAATATCGGTGGCATAACGCTTCAGATAATCAATGCCCACCCGGTCATCGACAGAATTCCTCCGGCATGCAGTCTCGCATTCCCTCACACAGACTCTGCCACAGACAAGGGGCAAGGGATTTTTCTCTTTTATGAGCTTTATTGCCTCTCTGTACTTTCCCATGGCTACAAGGGCGATATAGCCCTGTACATCAACCCCTGCCGGGCATGTCTGGGTACAAGGCCCGAGACAATCGGCATAATGGTTTGACAGGAGAAGTTCGAGGGCTGTCTTGCGTGATTCTCTGATCCTGTCATTATTTGTATAGATCACCATGCCGTCGGCCACAGGGCTCGAACAGGACGGGATCAGTTTCCCAAGCCCTTCCTGCTCAACCACGCAAAGATAGCACGAGCCATAAGGCGGGAGACGGGGGTCATAGCAAAGGGTTGGAATGTCATCTATATTGTTGGCCCGGACCACCTCAAGGATCATTTGTCCGGGACTCGCCGTATACGCTTTTCCATTTATTGTAAGTTTCACTATATCAGCCATGCTTGATTCTCCATTTAGTTTTTTAACACTGCGCTGAACTTGCAGGTCTCGAGGCACTTACCGCACTTTATGCAGATCGCCGCGTTAATCTCATGAACCTTCTTCTTCTCGCCGCTTATTGCTTCCACCGGACATGCCTTTGCACAAAGGGTACACCCCTTGCACGCATCAGCATTTATGGAGTAGGTAAGCAGAGGCGCGCAACTGTGGGCAGGACATCTTTTTTCCCGGATATGGGCCTCATACTCCTCGGGAAAGTATTTGAGCGTAGTAAGCACAGGGTTCGGAGCCGTCTGCCCGAGCCCGCATATTGTATTGTTCCGTATCTGGTACGCAAGGTGCTGGAGGAGTTCCACATCCCCTTCACGACCGTTTCCATCGGTAATCCTCTCAAGAACCTCGAGCATCCGTTTGGTTCCAATCCGGCAGAAGGTGCATTTGCCGCATGATTCCTCCTGGGTAAAGGTAAGGAAAAACTTGGCCATTTCCACCATGCAGGTGGTCTCATCCATAACCACAAGCCCGCCGGAGCCCATGATAGCGCCCGTCTTGTTAATCTGCTGGTAGTCAATCTGGAGGTCACCCATGGAGGCAGGGATGCAGCCGCCCGATGGTCCGCCCATCTGTACGGCCTTAAATTTCTTTCCTCCCTTGATGCCGCCCCCTATATCGTACACAATCTCATTTATGGTAATGCCCATAGGGACTTCAGCGAGACCGCCGCGCGCGATCTTTCCGGCCAGAGCGAAAACCTTGGTACCCTTGCTGTTCTCCGTGCCCATTGCTGCAAATGCCTCAGCCCCGTTCGCAATGATCCAGGTTATATTGGCAAATGTTTCCACGTTGTTGATATTGGTGGGCTTATCCCATAATCCCTTGTTGGCAGGAAAAGGAGGTCTGAACCGGGGCATGCCCCGTTTGCCTTCAATGGATGCAATGAGCGCTGTTTCCTCTCCGCACACAAATGCGCCGGCGCCTTCTTTGATCTTTATGGAAAAATTGACATTAGAGCCGAAGATGTTCTTGCCCAAAAACCCTCGTGCCAGTGCCTCCCTGATCGAGTGTTTCAACCGGGCCACAGCCTTTGGATATTCTGCACGACAATATATGTAGCCTACCTCAGAGCCGATAGCATAGGCACCGATCATCATGCCCTCAAGCACGGCGTGGGGATCGCTCTCCAGAGTTGACCGGTCCATGAAAGCACCGGGGTCTCCCTCGTCAGCATTGCAGATAATGTATTTTACCGTTCCTTCCGCCTGTCGGCAAAATTTCCACTTCACACCGGTAAGAAATCCTCCTCCGCCCCGGCCTCTCAGACCCGATCTGGTCATGATGTCAATGACCTCTTCAGGGGTGTATTTCTTTATAACCGTTTGGATGGCCTCATAACCTCCGGCAGCAATATATTCGTCAATGGAATTCGGGTCAATAATGCCGCAGTTTCTCAATACGATACGCTGCTGTTTCTGAAAAAAGGCATCGTCCTGAGTGGGACCGGAGTTCTGAACAATCCATTCCTTCACCGGCATGTTCTTGAGCACATGGTCGGTCATAATCCTCGTCGCTCTTTCAGGGGTAACATCTCCGTACAGGAACGAGTGGTTCTCTTCATCGATCACTTCCACCAGGGGTTCGCGATAACACATGCCGTTGCATCCGGTCTCCTTCAACACCACCTGGATATTCTCTTTCTCAATCTCATGCTTTATTGCTTCGTAGGTTTTTTCGCCGCCGGCGGATACTCCACAGGTACCAAGCCCGACTTTAATTGTTTTCATCCTTAGACTCCTCTCATTTTCACGCATTTCCGTTTGTTCTGAACTCCCTGAGCAGTTCCTTAACCTTCTTGGGTGTAAGCCGTCCAAAGGTATCATCGTTTATCATAATAACCGGGGAAAGAGAACAGCATCCAAGACAGGCAACCTTCTGCAGGGTGAAGAGACCGTCTTCCGTGGTCTCATCTTTTCCGATCTGAAGCTCATCTTCCAGTGCTTTCAGAATACCGGTAGCAGCGTTCACGTGACAGGCGGTCCCGTCACATATCTTGATGATGTTCTTGCCCATAGGCTTCAGGCGGAACTGGGAGTAAAAAGTGATAACCCCGTAGATCTCGGCCCCCGGAATCCCCACCACCTCACTGATATGGTCAATGGCCGACTCCGGTATATAACCGTATGCCTCCTGGGCGGACTGGAGGAGCGGTATCAGCGCTCCCATTTCTCCCTGGTACTTCCACAACTCCATCTTAAAGTCGTAAAACTGACTGCCTGCATTTTCTTTTCTAATCCCTTCCTTCTGTAACATATCTATTCTCCCTCACTTATCGATGTTATTCACCATGTATTGTCTACACGGTTTACTCAAACATGGTGATGATCGGCCATTCTTTGATTCTTAATACGCCGTCGAGAGGTTTGAATTTATTTTTTATGGTACTGTCAATTTCGCTGAAGCTTGAACCTTTCATGAGAAGGACGATATCGTATTTGCCTCTCACATAGTCACAATATACAACCTGGTCATTGAAGTAGAGAACCGGGTAGATGGCTTCAAGTTTTTCCTTCTCAATCTCAAGCATCACGTAGGAAGATGCCCTTATTCTCACGGGCTGACTCGTATAAACTTCGTCTCCCTCTTTGTCCCTGCCAAGGGCTTTGTCCACAGAACTCATGATGTTGACCACATTTTCTCCAAACATAGGTGAGTCCACATTGAGAAGTGACACATCCGCCACGCCTTCAATATTTTTTACTTCATTTTCCAGTACATCCTGGATCTTATCAAACGTGGGGGCCTGGAGGAGCAGGACGATGTCAAAATCACCTCTTATGGCATCACAATACAGAACATTTTCCAGAAAATAAAGCTTCCTGTACACCTTGAGCAGGTTGGCGGAACTGTCGAGGGACAAAAGGGCGTAGGCGCTCACAGACTGGGCCAGCGCAGTTGATTCGGCTGGTGTACTCTCAGGGGCGGCGCTTTCCTCTCCTGCCATGTCGATTCCGGAGAGGACCCCGGCGAGGTCATCCATGCTGAACGGCTTTTCCAGATAGGCATCTGCATGCTGGTTTGCAGCTTCATCACGGATTGCCTCAGTGCCGTAGCCGGTAATCACGATAACCGGGAGATTAGGATAATTGAATTTAATCACCTTCAAGAGCTTCAGGCCGTCAATATCAGGCAGTTTTATGTCCACAATTGCATAGTCCAGAGGGATTTTTTTCCTCTTAAACATTTCGAGGGTCTGGAGCGCCTTCATACCATTCTCGCAAGGCTCTGTCTGGTAACCCTGCTGCATAAGACCCATCGAAACGCTTCTTCTCAAAGATGGTTCATCGTCAATGATTAATACTTTCTTTTCCGCAGCTCTTGCATTCATTATTGTGTCTCCTTTTTTTGGTATTTTTTTGATTCATACTGCAATATATAGCAATAAGGATGCCACTGCCTAACTTCCTTGTAATTTCAGTAAGATAGGTATTTAAGGGGTATCGGATATGCTTATGCGGCTATAAAGAAACTTATCACTCAAGCACGTAGATCAAGGATAGATAAGGCTTTGACTTACTGATAAGATTCTATGCACTTATCATTTACACATAACAATTTGATATTATTAACTTATATGCTATCAAATAATTATACAGTAATATTTTTTACAGCAGCTAAGCATACAATGGCTGAACAGTGAGGGTTTTATCCAATCCTTTCTTGACATGGAGTATGACATAACGCATAATTTAGCCCGATGAAACGGTACACAATTCACAGGGATACATCCCCTAAAACCCCCCTTATTGAATATGAAAAAGAACTCAACAGGGAACAATTGGATGTCGTATTGAGCGGTAATGGCCCTATCCTTGTTATAGCGGGTGCCGGGAGCGGAAAGACGAGGGTCGTTACATACCGGGTAGCCAGACTCCTTGAAACGGGTATATCGCCTAATAATATTCTGCTTCTCACATTTACAAATAAAGCAGCCCGTGAGATGCTCCACAGGGTCGAACATCTCGTCAAAACAGATACCCGATACATCTATGGCGGAACGTTCCACCACATAGGCAATATGATCTTACGGCGTCACAGCGACCTTTTCGGCTTTACCAGGAGCTTCACAATCCTCGACAATGAGGATGCAAAAGACCTCATCGAACTCGCCGTAAAGGCATCTAAAGTAGACAAAAAAGAGCGGCGGTTTCCCAAGGGCACGGTGCTCAAAGAGATATTCAGCTATTCCATTAATACAATGAAAACCGTCGAAGAAGGAATAAAGGAAAGGTTCCCATATTTTTTCGATCTCATCGATGAAATTTCCACGATTCATGCAAAGTACACAGAAAAAAAGAAGATAACAAACTCAATGGATTTCGATGACCTTCTCTTCTACTGGCACAAAATGTTGCTTGAAAACGAAGAGTTGAGGAAATTCTACGCAATCGCCTTCCCTCATATCCTCGTTGACGAATATCAGGACACCAATAAAATCCAGGCAGAAATTGTTGATTTTATGGGACTTATCAACAGGAACGTCATGGTGGTGGGGGATGATGCCCAGAGCATTTATTCCTTTCGCGGTGCAAATTTTGAAAACATTCTCGAATTCCCTAAAAAATATGAGGAAGCAAAGGTTTTTAAACTTGAAACAAATTATAGAAGTACCCCTGAAATCCTGAAGCTGGCCAATAACACCATATCGATAAATCAAAAACAATTCTCGAAAGAGCTGCGAAGCATAAGGAAAAGCGGAATAATACCCGTTGTTACAAATCTGCGCGATGTGATGCAACAGGCAGAATTTGTGGCACAGAGGGTTCTGGAGCTTAGAGATGAAGGCGTCCCGCTTAATGATATCGCGGTTCTGTACAGAGCGCACTATCATTCCATGGAAATTCAGATGGAATTTACCAGGAGAGATATACCGTATGAAATACGGAGCGGCCTACGTTTTTTTGAACAGGCCCATATCAAAGACGTTGTTTCGTTTCTGAGAGTTATAGTCAACGCAAGCGATGAAGTCTCATGGAAGAGAATGCTGAAGATATTTCCCCGTGTAGGAAAGAGAACGGCTGACTACATATATGAATATATAAAATCCACCGGAAACCCTGTTGACGAATTCGTCTCAAA
>CAYMTB010000033.1:0-6800 GCA_964393225.1 uncultured Syntrophorhabdaceae bacterium | reverse complement strand
GATCTGGAATCCTTCCTGAGTGAACTCTCCCTGATGAGCGGTATAAGCGGCGAAGAAATTGTAGCCGCAGGCAGGGAAGACGAAAAAGTAATTCTGAGCACTGTGCATCAGGCAAAAGGACTGGAATGGAAGGCGGTCTTTATCGTATGGTGCGCTGAAGGGCGTTTTCCTAACCCAAAGGCCGTGGATGAAGGGAATATTGAAGAGGAACGAAGGCTGTTCTATGTTGCCGCAACGCGGGCAATGGATGAATTGTATCTCTGTTACCCGCTCCTCATCTTTGACAGACAGATAGGCCATATCATTATGAAACCATCGCGATTCATATCAGAACTGAACGGCAACACATATGATGAGTGGCAGGTGTCGGACTATTAAAACCGCGTAGAGCGTAGAGCGTAGAGCTAAAACCTTTTGAAAAAATCTTTTGCCCTATACTCTCTGCTCTCTGCTTAGTTAATAAACACTCTTTTATATCTTCCCATATCTTCAAGTGCTCTGCCTGCACCCAGAACAACAGAAAATAGGGGATCATCAATAACACGCACCCTGATGCCTGTCTCCGTCTCAATCCGCTGACCAAGGCCTTTCAGCAGGGCGCCGCCGCCTGTCAATATCATACCGGTTTCGTCCAAATCGGAGACAAACTCGGGAGGCAGCTTTTCGAGAGCTCTCTTGACGGAATCAATGATTGCCGACACAGGCTCTTCAATGGCTTCTCTCACTTCCTCTCTCGATATCTTCAGATTTTTAGGTATACCCGTAAGCATATCCTTTCCCACAATACTGATCGGACCTCCCTGAAAATCCATCGGGTATACAGAGGCTGCTTCTATCTTAATCCTTTCCGATGCAATATACCCGATTGCAACCTGATGCTTTTTCTGAAGGTATCTGACAATTGATTCGTCAAGCTCATCTCCTGCGACCCTCAGGGATTCACTGTAAGCAGTGGCTGAAAGGCTGATTATGGCCACTTCTGTTGTACCGCCACCGATATCAACAACCATGTTCCCCTTCGGCAACTCTATGGGCAAATCTGAGCCGATAGCTGCGGCCATGGGTTCTTCAATAAGGAACACATCTCTGATGCCAACCTGAAAACAGGCATCCACAACCGCCTTCTTTTCAACCTGTGTTATCCCTGACGGCACGCCAACTACCATCTTAGGCTTTGAAATCTTCCTGTCCCTCCTGACAACGGTGAGGAAATATTTTATCATGGCCTTTGTAACATCAAAATCGGCAATAACCCCATCCTTAAGGGGTCTGATAGCACTGATATTCGGGGGCGTCCTTCCGATATATTCCTTTGCCTCCTTTCCTACTGCTATAACCTTCCCGTTATTATTGTCGATTGCTACCACTGATGGCTCGTTGAGTATAACACCCTCCCCTTTCAGGTAGATCAGAGTGTTTGCAGTGCCAAGGTCCATAGCGAAATGGGTGGAGTAAAATCCAAACAATTTACTGAAAAAATCCATGTCCCCTCCTTTTTTTTATTTATTTTTGAAAATTAATTTTCATATGACCTGCCTTATCTAAAAGCCCCCATATATCTGCGCCATCCTCCGGAAAACAGGACATTCCAATCTCTGCGTCATTTATTATATTATCCACTTTTTCTTCTGCGAGGCCCTTGGCAATGCTGTAATGTAAAACCCTCAGGATACTGTTTATTTCAGTTACATCGCTGTCCTTAAGTAAAACGGAGAAGTACCCTCCCTTTTTTCGCGCAATATAGGCACGCGGACCCGTACAATTCTTTATAATATGGTATACCTTTTTCAGGAGCTTATTTGTAAAGTAAAGGCCCATGTGTTTGTTGCAGGCCTTTATACCGGAAAGTTTTATTGACAGCAGTGAAAACTTCTCAGACTTTTTTATTATTTTATCTGAAATTTCAAGAAAAACCGGGAACTGAAGCGCATCGGTTACAGGCTCAAAATCCTTTAACTTTTCCAGGTTTTCCCTCATCCACAATGATGAATAATATAACGACAGAAGGGTGGAGATATTTCTTAAAAAACCTATGCGCTGCTCTTTCAAATTATTGTCCGATAAGGAAACAAAACCAACCATACCGAAGGTCATGTCATCGGTAATCAAAGGAAAGCCGAAGAATTGTTTTGCTCTCACCATTTCTCCTGGAAAAAATAAAGGTTTTTCCCTGAGAAATCTGCTGCTGTGCGGCAGTAAAAGCTCTCTACCTCCTTCCATAACGACAGAGGCTATGCTGCTCCCGGCCGGACATTCTTTTTTGATATATTCGCTGTTATCGACTCCAAAAATATCATGAACAAACATTCTCCCGTTTTTTTCAATACCAACAAAACAAAAATCAGCGTGTGAAAGTGTGACGCATTCTTTGAATATTTCATTTACAGATATCTTTGACTGATTGAGCTCGTTGAAGAGGTTTAAGATTCTTCTTTCCGCATTAAGCTCGTTGAACTTCTCCTCCATATCGAGAAAACATTTTTCACTCTCAATCTCTTCACGAATGGCGGCGACAAAAGAACCGAGGATCTTCTTTTCTTTATCGGTAAAAACCCATTTCTTCTTGCTGTCAACAATTATAACGCCTTCGTCCTCCATGGGAAACCCCATGAAAGATTTAATCCCTTCCGAATTCCCATAATAGCCAAGTGCAGCTTCATCCTTATCAAAATTAGGGATAATGAGCGGCTCATTGTGTTTTATAACCCACCCCGGCAGAGACCCGTCAATGGGAATACTTCTGTTTTTATCAAAACTGTTTGCGAATGAAACATACGAAAGACATCTTAAATCTTCTCTGTGTTTTATGAAGAGAGCCACAGTAAATGCTTCATAAACATTGAATATGAGGTTTGTGAAACCGTCTATCTTGCCCATAGGAGAATTATGTCACTAACTGTTCACTACTGTCAAGGATGGAAGCGTTGTATTCATCGAAATGGATATGGCCTTCAATATTTAACCGTTCAAGAATCTTACAGAAATTACATATATCGCCATATGTCGGATACCCGCATCTTGAACAAAAGCTATCAGCCCTTTCACCGTCTTCCTTTTTATGGGCGGCAAAGGTCTTTAAATATCCTTTTATGAACTGTATCTTTGTTCCTGGTGAGGATTCTTCAAGTTTATTCAATATTCCTTTATATGTAAGTGTCTTGGCGCCAATAGAAAAAGGGCACTCGTCGTGAATATAGTCTATATTATTCAAAATGGCATAGGCGGCAATCTCTCTCTCAGAGCACAAAAAAAAGGGCTTCACCTTTTTGGAGAGGTGCCCTTCCCTGCCTTCCAGTACCAGGTTCTTTTTCCCAAGATATTCTTCTTTCCAGTAAAGCATATTTCCGAAGAGCGCAGCGGCCTCATCATCAATATTATGACCTGTAATGAGCGTTGTATAGCCCTTGTCCATACATATCCTATTCATAACATAACGCTTTATCATGCCGCAGGCGGAGCATGGCACCCTCCTCATGGCCTTTGCAAGCTCATCGATACCTTTCCCGAGTATGTTGCGGATATTGAAGATATAAACCTTTCTTTTCAGCACGTCGGCCATTTTTATTATCCTGGAAAGCGATATATCCGAATAATCCCCTATTCCGAGATGGATATATATACCATCGGCAGGATAGCCGAGTTTGTTCAGCATGGACCAGACGGAAAGACTGTCTTTCCCGCCGGATACAGCTACTATTGGTTTTTCACCTTCTTCAATGAGGTGATATTTTCTAACGGTGGTAAGGGTTCTGTTTTCTAAAAAAGAGATGAAATCAGGCGCACAAAGCGCGGTGCTATAAGCCTTCAGGCTGATACTTGCCGGTTCACCGCATACCCTGCACTTCAACCGCCCGATACCACCTTTATGAATTTCACTGCGTCATCTTTCCCTGGTCTGCAATCTTCCGTAACAAGCCGGTTATTAACCATGGCAAGATACGTCTCCCTGTTCAGCGAAAGGTGCTCCATCAGCTTATAGATTGCCATTGGTTTGTCATACTCGAGTGTCTTACCGTCACATTCGACTTTCATGGCTAATACATAGCACACCGGGCAGGTGTTGTCAAAAACTACGGGACGGAAAAGGCAGGGAAAGGTGAAATGTGAAATGTGAAATCAGTCTAATTTAAAATTATTTTCCCGGAACAGCTTCAGACACACCTCCACCACCTTCTCATCATAGAGAATGTCCTTGTTCTTCTCGATCTCCTCCAACGCCACATCTATCCCGAAGCCGGGCCTGTAGGGACGGTGGGAGGCAATGGCTTCAACCACGTCGGCCACAGAAATAATCCTTGCTTCAAGGAGAATCTGATCATCTTTGAGGCCCTGCGGATAGCCTGAACCGTCTAACCTTTCATGGTGCTGAAGGACTATTTCCGCTATGGGATACGGCAATCCCACATCCTTTAGTATGTCATATCCTGTTTGAGAGTGAACCTTGATGAGGCTAAATTCCATATCTTTTAATTTACCAGGTCTGCTCAATATCTCTGCAGGAACTGATATCTTTCCGATATCATGGATAATGCCTGCCATGCGAATATTGTCAACTGCATCGTTTGACAGACCCATCTCCTGTGCAATAACCCGTGCAAGGTTTGACACCTTCCTTTGGTGACCTGCCGTATAGGGGTCTCTTGTCTCAACCGTCAGCGACATGGCCTGTATGGTACCGGACAGGGATTTGCGCAGCTTCTCAAGGGTTTGATTCAGTTCTCCCTCTGCCCGGCGGTTTGCGGTAATGTCGCGCAGAAAAGCGACAAGATATCCGCCTTCAACAGCACGGTACTGGACGCTGATTTCGATTTCAATGATACTCCCATCCCTACGGCGGTGCCGGGTTTCAAAACGATCCTCGCCCTGCACAATAACCTTGTGGATATGGGCAGCTGTGTCATCAACAGTTTCAACAACTTCAAAATCGGAAATGTGCATGCTCAGCAGCTCCTGTTCGCTATAACCACTCATCCGGCAATAGGCCTCATTGACCTCCACCAGGCACCCTTGTAAGTCCACCAGCCAGAAACCATCCATGGCTGTCCGGATGATGGCCCGGTGCCGTTCTTCACTCGCAAACAGGGTGGCTGTCCTTTCCTGAACTTTTCTTTCAAGGGAATCCTTTTCCTCACGCAAGGCATCCTCTGCCTCTTTGATCCGGAGGGCTACTTTGACCTGTGAAACCAGCTCGTACTCGTCAATCGGCTTTGAAAGAAAGGCGTCGGCACCTATCTCCAGCCCTTTGATCCGGCTCTGGGGGTCAGTCTTGATGGCCGTAATCATAATCACCGGGATACACTTAGTGATTTCATCGACCTTTAGCCTGCGGCAGGTTTCAAAGCCATCTATCTCCGGCATCTTTACATCCAGCAAAATGACATCAGGTGATTCGGCCCTGGCCTTCCCGATTCCCTCCATCCCGGATTGGGCTGTAATCATTACGCAATCAGGCATCATATTTTTCAGTAATGCGGTCAGGGTGACCAGATTGTCCATTTTGTCGTCAATTGCCAGTATTTTGTGCATAAGTGACTCCTTTATCCTTTCAACCATTCTTCTATCTTTTTTACACAGCTTTCCGGGTCGATCGGCTTGGTGATATAATCATCACATCCCGCCTCGAGAATCTTTTCGCTGTCGCCTTTCATGGCTCGGGCGGTCATGGCAATCACCGGTATATGATTCAGTTCACCGTTATCCTTGAGATGTCGAATCACTGTGAAACCGTCCATCTTCGGCAGGGCCATATCAAGGAGGATCAGATCGGGGCTGGTTTCCACGGCTATCCGCAGACCTTCTTCGCCGTCCGTCGCTTCCAGAATCCGGTATCGGTTCTGCAAAACCGCCTTAATGGTGGTCATGTTGTCAGGATTGTCTTCCACCACCAGAATGGTTGTAGGTTGCGGGTTGCGGGTTGCAAGTTGAGGGCTGAGGGCTGCAGGTTTTTCTCCCTCTCCGAGCATAGACTTTACCTTTGACAAAAGGCTTTCCTTGTCCACGTCTCCCTTCTGGACAAGCTGCTGGATGTGGTTAGTACTGAGTCTCTTGAAATCCTCCGGTGTCAGGTCCTTGGCTGTAAGGATCAGGACGGGTATTTTTACCGTGGCCTTTGTACCACGAATCCTTTCCAGCACTGCAAAACCGTCGATATCCGGCATCATCAAATCGAGAATAATGCCGTCCGGGATGGTATGGGAAACGTAATCAATGGCCTCCTGCCCTCCTCTGGCCACATCGGCAATATAACCGGCAGCATCGAGAACTGCCTTGACCTGGATGATCGCCGCCTCATTATCCTCAACAATCAGAATCCGTGACGGTGCCGCTGATTGTCTAAACCCTTGGTGTTCCAAAGGGTTCCCCAGATCAATCAGGATCCTTTTGATTTCTTCAAGCAGGAACAACGATGTAGTGGCGCTCTTCTCCAGAACAGAAAAGACATTTCCGCTCAATTTCTTCCGGTCTTCTTCCGTCAGGTCCTTTGCCGTTACAACGATGACCGGCAGGTCGCGGGTATCAGGATTGCTGCGAATTCTCTCCAGCACGGCAAAGCCGTCCATGTCGGGCATCATTAAATCCAGGACAAGTACATCCGGAACCTGTTTTTTAATCAATTCAAGGCAGGCAGCGCCATCTCCGGCCACGACAGGCTTCAGTCCTTCCTCTTCAATGATCCGCCTGATTTCATAGCGATCCAGGTCATTGTCATCCACAATCATGATTGAACGGGCTTCAGGCCTTCCGATCTTTTGTATCTCCGATATGAGCTGTTTCCTGGACACCGGCTTGGTAACGTAGCC
>CAYMTB010000032.1:0-20541 GCA_964393225.1 uncultured Syntrophorhabdaceae bacterium | reverse complement strand
GCAAAAGACCAAGCTTCCTCGCCTCACGACGGTTTGCTCCGGGATACCCCGACACCTTCCCAATGACAGGTTTGGGTTAAACCCTCTATGCTATGCACTCTACGCTGAACGCTCTACGCTTAGCTCTTTTTCGCTGCTTCTACATACTTCATCCGTAAGTCATAGAGCATGCCGTCAATTAGCCGGTCCTCATCCTCTGTAAGATTTCCCTTTGTTTTTTCCATGAGCATTTCGATAATACCTATCGTCTGTTTGGCAAGGGGAAGATTGATGTCTTTTTCGTTTTTCAGCGGATCAGGTAATTCCCCCAGGTTAACAAGAACAGATGTCGATAATGACAGAACAAAGGTTGAAAATGTTAATCGGTCTTCCATATAAACCCCCTAAAGTGATTGTAGATTGCAGATGTTGACACTACAGCAAGGCATCGAGTTTCACAGGCAGGTAAAATATGTTTGAATTTCTTTTTACCTGGTAAAGAATATAGTTCCTTTTCAATCCTTCTACCATGTAAGAATCAAAATCGTTTTTGTTGGCTACGGTGTAATTATTAATCTTTATAATGACATCTCCGTCGCGCAAACCGCATTTTTCTCCTATACCCCCTTTGTAGACCTTCGTTACAACAACCCCGTTCTTTTCCTTCAGCTTGAATTTCATTTTAGGGTAGCCTTTTATGTCGGAGATTCTCATATTACATAAAAGTTCATCAACAGGAGAAAAACGAAAGGATTCGACATCTTTTCCATCAATATTTAAGAAATATGCCTTTGAGCCTTTCAATACTTTAAGCTGGAAGGCATCGTTTTCGTTAGTAGCCCTGAAAATATTATGGAGCTTTACCCCTTCTTTTATTTTTTTCTTATTAATCTCCACAATTCTGTCGCCTGTTTTGATGCCGTATTTTTCAGCAGGGCTTTTCGGAATTACACTGCTCACATAAAGGTAGGTGCCTTTTTCATCCTTCTTCTTCTCTACAAACAAACCAAAAACAGGTCTTTTTGTACCTGTTTTCAAAAACTCGGATACCATGCCCATGACATCTTCTATTGGTATGGCAAATCCAATACCCTTGCCCTCTCCGTATATTGCCGTTACTATGCCGATAGGATTACCTTCAACATCCAGCAGTGCACCCCCGCTGTTACCGGGGTTTATTGAAGCATCTGTTTGTATGAGATTCACGTAAACCCTGTTATCGATTCTCAAATTTCGCCCGGTTGCGCTTACCACGCCTACAGTTACAGAACTCGCAAGTCCGTATGGATTGCCGATTACTATGGCTCTTTCACCAACCTTCACCTTCTTGTTTTTGGTCACTTTTAAAAAGGGGAAGCCATCCTTATCGGCAACCTTCAACAGGGCAATATCAAACTCAGGGTCACTCCCGAGGACAAATGCATCATACTCCTTCCCATTAATAAACTTCACCCTGATATTGATAGCCTTGGCAATGAGGTGTTCATTAGTTACGATAATCCCGTTCGCATCCAGGACTACCCCGGAACCAATATTCTCAAAAGACTCTTCTTCCTCTTCCTCACCGGTAATAAATTTCTTGATGAGTGAGGTCTTTTTCTCTTCACCTGAATTTTTGGTAAGTTCTTCAGTCTTTATATTGACAATGGCTTTGCTCGCCATCTCTACAACTTCTACAATCCTGTCCTCTTTGGCATATGCAGGTAATGAGGGCAGAAACGTGAGAATGAGGAGCAGGACGAGTAATAAGAGGTATAATAATTTTGAATTTTGAATTTTGAATTTTGAATTTTGAATTAAAACTTCGGGTTGCGGGTGTTTCGAAACCCCCTCGACCCCTTGACCCCTTGAACCCTGCTTTCTATCTTCTGTCTTCACGCTATTCACTATTCACTTTTCACTGTTCCTTTAGTACCAATCCTCTTTGACTCTTTTTCTCTTTTTCATTATCTTTTTAACAGAATCAAGGATGATATTCGCAATTTCTTCTTTGGCCATGACTGGAACGTGTTTAGCCCGACCCGAAGTCTCAATGATTGTTACTTCATTATTGTCAGAACCAAACCCGATGCCGCCCTTGCCAACATCGTTTGCAATAATCAAATCCAGATTTTTCTTTTTTAGCTTTTCCGCAGCGTGGCTGATGATATTTTCTGTTTCGGCTGCAAATCCTACAAGTATCCTGTGCTCCTTTATCATCCCGAGTTCACCGATAATATCGGGATTCTTTGTAAGTTCCAGAGTCATCACAGTGTCATCGCCCTTCTTTTTTATCTTGTTACAGCTTTCAGCGGAACACTTAAAATCTGCTACCGCTGCAGCCTTAATGATAATAGTGCAATGTCTGTAATGTTCCATCACAGCATCCCGCATCTCACATGCCGTGGTAACCTCAACAACATCTATATCATTCCTCGGAGGGGGAAGATGGGTCTGCCCTGTAATAAGTATCACCTCAGCGCCTCTTCTCAGGGCAATTTTTGCAATAGCATACCCCATCTTGCCTGACGACCTGTTCGTTATGCACCTCACGGGATCAACAAATTCAGTTGTTGGGCCGGCAGTCACCATAATTCTCTCACCAACAAGGTCTTTTACGGTAAATATATCTTCCATTTTCTCAAGAATATCCTCTATGGTAGGGAGCCTCCCCTTACCAGAAGTACCACAGGCGAGATCGCCCACGCCCGGTTCCAAAAAATCATATCCGGCATCCTTTAATTTTTCAATGTTCATCTGCACCATCTTGCTTTCCCACATCTTGGTGTTCATAGAAGGCACAAAAAGAATGGGTACTGTAGTGGCCATTACCATGGTGGTTAGAAAGTCATCTGCTATACCGTTAGAGATCTTTCCAATGATATTAGCTGTAGCAGGCACTATCACCATCTGGTCTGCAATATCTGAAAGAGCAATGTGTCCTATTTTTGAACCCTTAAAAAGTTCAAACATCTCATGGATTACAGGATTACCGGAAATCGTCTGGAACGTAAGGGGAGTCACAAATTCCATTGCATGTTTCGTCATAACCACATGGACGTTGGCACCCTTTTTTGTGAGTTCCCTCACCAATTCGGCTGTTTTATAGGCTGCAATACCGCCTGTAATCCCGACTATTATCTCCTTGCCTTTCAACATTGTAAAATATCTATCCATATATATTCCTTATGCTTATAAATTAAAACCTATCTTCCTTATAAGTCTGGTAAACAGGTTTGCCTTGGGCACATAAACAGGAGAAACGATATCTACCTTCCCGATCTGCTCATTTTCAAGCTTTATAACGAGTTCGCCAAGTTTTTGCCCTTCCTTTACCTCGCCCTTGATTTTCTCAGGAACGACAACCTCTTTCTTTATGGTCCCCTTTTTATCGCTTGGCATGGGGTACAGGAAATTTGCATTAGCGACTCCTTTTATTTTCCTATATTTACCGTCTTCAAGTATAATGTCTTTGTCAATAACCTCACCTTTCTTTACCACACTTAGAACCTTATACTGGGAAAAGGCCTTCTTAAACTTTTCCATTGCCGCATTATCCCTTATTTTGGCATTGGGGCTCCCCATAACAACAACGATGAACCGTAAATCACCCTTCTTTGCTGTGGCCACAACATTAAAACCTGTTTCCCTGTAGTAACCGGTCTTCATTCCGTCAACAAGCCCCGGCATCTTCACGAGAAGCTTGTTATGGTTATTCATGATAAATTTGTCATCCCTGAAACCTTCCGTCTTGATGGAAGTCCATTCAAGAAGTTTAGGATATTTTAAAAGTTCTCTTGCCAGGATTACAAGGTCGTTACAGGACGAGAGGTCTTCCTGCTGGCCCTTTGCGGGGGGTAGGCCATGAGGCGAATGGAATTCGGAATCTTTCATGCCAAGTGCTTTAGCCTTTTCATTCATTAATCTGACAAACCCTTCCTTGCTGCCACCGACATGCTCTGCAATGGCATATGCCGTATCATTCCCAGATGCTACGAGAGTTGCCTTCATCATTTCTTCCAGGGTAAACACCTCTCCCTCTTTAAGATATACCTGGCTGCCCCCGATCTTTGATGCCTCTTTTGAGGCCGTAATCTTATCAGTTAAACTAATCTCTCCTTTTGCAACCTTATCGAGCACAACACAGGCAAGCATGAGCTTTGTAACACTTGCAGGGGCTCTTTTGGCATCAGCATTCTCGCCCTCAATAACCTTACCCGTGGCGGCTTCCGCTACAACATATGCCTTGTAAGGCGCTTCTTTCTCAGCCTGCGCCTTTGCCGTTGATACTCTCTTTTCCGCGGGTATCTTCTTTTTTTGTGCAGGCCTTGCATCTGCCAGCGTTGTCCAGAATAACAATATTAATAGAACAGCAATAAATCTTTTCATTACTTCCCCTTCTCCATAAACATTTTTATAAGATCAATCGGGAGTGGAAATATTATTGTCGAGTTCTTTTCCTGGGAAATTTCGATCAATGTCTGCATATAGCGCAGTTGTAATGCCATCGGGTTCTTTGAAAGTATCTCTGAGGCATCGGCGAGTTTCGTAGAGGCTTGAAATTCACCCTCAGCACTGATAATTTTCGCCCTTCTCTCACGCTCCGCTTCAGCCTGGCGGGCGATTGCCCGTTGCATTTCCTGCGGCAGGTCTACGTTCTTAACCTCCACATTGGAGACTTTGATGCCCCACGATTCTGTATGAGCATCCAGGATCTCCTGCAGCCGCTCGTTTATTTTCTCTCTATGCGACAAAAGGTCATCGAGTTCCGCCTGACCCAATACGCTTCGAAGCGTGGTTTGTGAAAGCTGGCTCGTTGCATAGAGGTAATTCTCCACGTCTATTATTGCCTTTAATGAATCGATAACCCTGAAATAGACGACGGCATTCACTTTTATCGACACATTGTCCTTTGTTATGACATCCTGGGGGGGGATATCCAGGACAACGGTCCTCAGGCTCACCTTTACCATCCGGTCTATGACGGGTATCAGGATAATAAGCCCCGGTCCTTTCGGAGCACCAAGCACCCTGCCGAGCCTGAATATAACGCCTCTTTCGTACTCATTGAGTATCTTTATGGCACTTGCAAGAAAAAACACTATAATGACAATAACAAAAAGATAAATCGGTATCATAACTATCCTCCCTTTTTACAATTTGTGGGGCTCGCGAAGCTCTCTACCTATTTACTACAAGCATAAGTCCCTCTACACCTGCTACAATAACTTTTTCGCCCTTGCTAATCTGCTCGTCACTTCTCGCATTCCATATTTCTCCATGCACAGCAATTTTCCCGTCCTTAAAAACATCAGTTAAGGCTACCCCTGTCTCACCGATAAGGCCCTCCTTGCCGGTCCTGACCTTTAAAAGCTGGGCTTTAATTGCATACGATAGCACACCGAAGAAAAATATACCAGAGAGTATCGCCACAGCAATGATGCTCTTCCATGATATGGCAAAAATACTGCGGGGAAGATCAATGAGCATTACAGAACCTATGACGATCGAGATGATCCCGGCAACACCCAACACCCCGTGACTTATTATCTTAAGCTCAAGTATAAAGAATACTACACCAAGAAGAATGAGAAAAACCCCTGCAAAGGTTATTGGAATAGTTTGAAATGCATAAAGTGCCAGTACAATAGAGATCCCTCCAACGACACCGGGGAAAATTGAACCGGGGCTGTATATCTCGAAAAGTATCCCGTAAATTCCTATCATCATGAGTATATAGGCAACATTGGGGTCACTGAGATAAGAAAGAAATTTATATTTAAAGGGCATGTCGATTTCGACCTTATTCTTCCCTTTCAGCTTCAACACAACTTTACCCTTTTTTGTTTCAACAGTCCTTCCGTCGGCCTTTAGCAGAAGTTCGTCTATGCTTTCCGCCACAATATCTACCACATTTTTATCAAGGGCATCGTTTGCAGGTATGGACGCACTTTCTTTCACAGATTTTGCAGCCCACTCGATATTCCTCCCCCTTTTGCTCGCGATGCTCCTCACATATGCCTCGGCATCCTTAACAACCTTATCCATCATTTCCTTGTCAGCTTTATCTTTTCCTATTGTGACTGGGTGGGCAGCACCAACGTTTGTTCCCGGAGTCATCGCGGCGATATGTGATGCGAGGAGAATAATGCTGCCTGCGGATGCTGCACGTGCACCCGAAGGATGTACGTAGACGATAACGGGAATATTCGACTCCATAATATTCTTTACGATATCCCTCATGGATGTGTCGAGACCGCCAGGCGTATCAAGGAGAATTATGAGTGCATCCCCGTTATTCTGTTCAGCCTTTGTAATGGATTCAGCTATAAAACCTGCAACCGGAGGCTGAATGGCACTCTGGACTTTAACAACATAGACATCGCCGGCATGGACATGAGATGCAATGAAAATTGACAAAATGATTAAAGAAAAACAAAAAGCACAAAATGTAAATTCAGGATTTCTTCTCATTTTATTGAAAATTTTTCCTTCAGACTCTTCTCAACAACTGGCGGTACAAGACCATCGACACAACCTCCAAAGCTTGCCACCTCTTTAATCGTTCGGGAACTTATGAAGAAATAGTCCTTACTCGTCATCATGAATATTGTATCCATGTCCTTATTGAGATTCCTGTTCATAGAGGCCATCTGGAATTCATACTCAAAGTCACTCATTGCCCGCAGTCCCCTTACAACGAGCCGGGCATCGACCTTCTTAACATAATCCACAAGCAACCCTTCGAAGCTGTCTACAATAACATGCTCATTTCCGTTTACAGCCTTCCTGATTAGATCCTTGCGTTCCTCAATTGTAAAAAGACCTTTCTTTTCGATATTATATGCCACTGCCATAATAACCTTATCGAAAAGCTCAAGGCTCCTCATTAAAATATCCATATGTCCAAAAGTGATTGGATCAAAAGAACCCGGATAGACCGCTATCCTTTGTTTCATGATAAACTCCTTCGTGTATCATTTTTAATTTTTAATTCACAATTCTTCATTCTTAATTGTCTTTCTTCACCCCTGTCAGCCACGCTGATAAAACTGATTATAGTGTCGCCATACCTTCTGTTTGTCCGTTCATTCCAGCCATCTTTCAGTGAAGCAAGGAGGGATTCCCTTTTTGAGTATTCCAATATGAACATCGTATCCTTATGGTAAATAACATTTTTCTGTAAAAGCGCCATGGTCTCAGGAATAAAATCCTGTTCATAGGGGGGATCCATAAAGATTATATCATAATTTGACGCCCTTTTATAAAGAAATGGCATTGCATATCTTACATCCATGTTCAATACAAGACAATCTTTATCTAACGAAAGTGCAGAGAGATTCTTATTGAGTGTATCCGACATACGTTTATCTTTTTCTACACAGGTGGCTGCAACGGCACCTCTGCTGAGCGCCTCAATGGTAAATGAACCTGAACCGGCAAACAAATCAAGTATCCTCAGACCCGTGACATCCCCTATTATAGCAAATATCGCTTCTCTAACCTTAGAAGAGGTGTAACGGGCAACTTTATTCTCAGGAACAGTAATAGCTCTGCCCTTTAAATTGCCGCCTGTGATTTTAATTCTGACCATAATAACTACGCTTTACAGAGGGTTAGAAGTTTGGATGTTTAGCCAACCCTCTAAACCTCCAGATTACCGTCAACTGCTTACTCAAACAAGGCCCTGCCCACATCCGCTATCCTCTCCATTCCCTTGACCTCTTCCGCCGACAGATAGAGTATAACTGCATTCATATCCATGTACGTATTCTTTATGAGGTCGATGTAGTGATCCTGCATCTTTTTTCGCGATGCGTGAAACGCACAGTCCGCATCTTTCACCACATGATTAATGACAATGTTTTCCACTTTTAATTGATTCTCTTCTAATTCCCTGATCACCCTTTCCGTTAACTTAACACCAAGCGCCTCGGGAATCGTTATGATGACATATTTCGTAAGCTGTCCGTCCCTGATAAAATCAACAATCCTCTCCGACAATGCCTCCCAGCTTCCTATAATTTCAAGGAGGGTCTTTTTTGAGCCTTTCAGTCCCGATATACCTTTCAGCTTTTCAAGATAACTGTACATATTCATATAAAATTTTGTGGCAGCCTCGAGGTGTTTAAGAAACAAATGCGGCAGTTGAAGCAGCCTGAGGGTATGTCCAGCAGGCGCAGTATCCCAGACCACCACATCATATTTACCGCTCTCCACAAGTTCTATGATGAAACTAAGCATGTACTCTTCCTCAATACCCGGGGCTGTACCAATGTAGTCAACAAAATCATACTCTACGCTGGCAAAAGACGATATTACCTCGTAAATCTCTTTCCCGAACCTCTCCTTCCATCTCATCAGCACAACATCCGACGATATTTCGAGACCATATAATTCTAATGCATCATTAATTCTGGCCTCCCTGCTCCCGATATCAACTTCGAAAATATCGGATAATGAGGGTGTGGGATCACTCGATATCAGGAGAACCTTTTTACCATCTGAGGCAAGCTTTACAGCAATAGAAGAAGCGCATGTAGTTTTGCCTACACCGCCTTTTCCTCCAACCATAATCAACTTAACGTTGATATCGTTTATACCCTTTAAACCCATTCCTCAAGCACTCCTTTTTCTGCGGGCATTATAATCACAGAAGATTGTATATAATACCATTGAGCATAGTTCTGTAGTCAAGCCAATATGCGCACAATAACCAATAACCGGGCACCGGATTATACAAAATAACCTTTAACCGTATTAAATTTTCAAAGACAATTTTACCATCCTGAATTACTGGAAATTGCCTATTGGTTATTGGTTATTGGTTATTGCCTCGCATTTATGGTATATATCACACATGTTTGTCGATTCTCACTGCCACCTTGAAATGGAGAATTTTGAAAAAGACAGGAAGAAGGTTATTGATAACTGCATCAAAGAAGGCCTGCTTTACATGCTTACAGTTGGTACCGAGGAAAAGTACTTTGAAAAGGTTATACAACTCATTGGCGAAAACCCCTCTGTTTACGGTGCAATAGGCATCCACCCCCACAACAGCAGAGACTTAAATGACGCTCTCTTACCGAAAATAAATAAAATACTCACTCATAGCAAGATTGTAGCGTACGGTGAGATCGGACTCGATTTTTTTAAGAACTATTCCCCGAAGGATATACAGGTAGACGCATTTAAAAAACAGTTGAATCTTGCAGAACAGGCAAAACTACCGATTATTGTCCATTCAAGAAATGCCAAAGACGAAACCCTTCAAATCCTAAAAGAAACAAAGGGCAACGATGCAGGAGGGGTTATACACTGCTATTCTTATGACCTTGATGCGGCAGGAAAGCTTCTCGATATGGGTTTTTATATATCGATTCCCGGCACAATCACATACACCAACGCAAAAAAGCTTGAAGAGGTTGTCCAATATCTTCCCATGGACAGAATTCTTGCAGAGACCGATGCCCCGTTTTTAACCCCTCATCCCCACAGGGGAAAAAGGAACGAGCCGTACTATGTGAAATACACCATTGAAAAGATAGCACGGATAAAAAACAAAGACGTGGAAGAGATTGCCGTCCATTTACATGATAATTTTAAGAGACTATTTCTGAAGGATTCAAGGGGTCGAGAGTTCAAAGGCTCAAGCTAAAGGCTAACAGCTATGGACTGTGAGCTAATATGGGCTTTGGCCTGCGCAAAAAAAACAAAGGAGATAAGTTATTGAAACCGGCTGTTATTATTGTTGATATGCTTGAAGGTAACTACAGCAAAGAAAGGACTGGCAGCAAAGAGGAAGAAAAAATCATCCCGTATGTGAAAGATTTTCTCAATACATGCAGGAGTCTCGCTATACCTGTAATATTTGCCTGCGACAGCTTTTTAAAAGACGATTTTATATTCAGAGGAAGAATGAAACCCCACGCATTGAGGGGAACAACCGGGACACAGCCCCTTTCAGACCTTGAACCGCAAAGCATTGATATTATCCTTGAGAAAAGACGCTTCAGCGCCTTTTTCAAGACAGACCTGGACCAGACATTAAGAACAATGAATGTTGATACTGTCCTGGTTGGCGGGGTCAATACCCATTTCTGTGTTCTCGCTACAGCCTTCGATGCTGTTTGCCATGATTTTTATACAATAATCCTTGAGGATTTGAGTGCTGCATTCAAAAGAGAAATTCACGAAAATACCCTGAATGCTTATAGAAATTCAGCCATTTATCCCATATTCAGGGTAATGACAGCAAAAGATTTCCTTCAGGAAATCGGACTCGATGGCTCGAGAGTTCGAGGGTTCGAGTGAAACAAAGTCTAATCAAGCATACATGGGTGACTGCGGCTATTGGTAACTCTTGACCATATGGTTAGCTATGGATAATCGATTAAATGACATAAAACTGCTTAAACCGAAAAGAAGCCATAAGCGTCTTATCATTCTCTTTATTCTCATTGCGGTATTTGCTGCAGTAATTATATTAAACAAACACATACAGTTATGGCAAAGAAAATCTATAATTGATATCATCCCCTTTGAAAAAAGCGAAATTTTCATCTGTTATTCAAAAAATACGGGGAAACTTGAAAAAAAGATATTAGAAGTGAAGAAAGGTGTACCGGATAAGGAAAGAGCGCATATCATCATAAGAGAATTGAAGAAAGAAAGAAATATCCCCGAAAAGACCTCCCTTTACGAGTTTGCATCTGACGGGGATGGTACGATATACCTCAACCTGTCAAAAGACATTCTTGGTGAAAAGGCCGATCCGGCAAATGAAATAATGACAGTTTATTCAATCATAAATTCCTTTCTGCTGAGTTTTAAGGATGCGAAGAAGGTTCAGCTTCTCGTGGAAGGACAACCCATTTACACCATTAATGGCACCGTGTATACCTATAAACCAATTGAATTCAACAAATATGTAATGGAGGACTAAATGCTTGATCCAAAAGTTATCAGAGAAAAAACTGAAATGATATATGAAAGCCTCGAAAAACGGGGTTTCTCCTTTAACATGGAAAAACTTCTGAAGGTTGACGAGAAAAGAAGGAAACTCATACAGGAATCGGAAAGTATGAAGAATGAGAGAAATGAACTCTCCAACGAGATAGCACGGCTTAAAAAGGCAGGGTCGTCACCCTCTCAGGATAAGATAGAACATTTGAGAGGCCTTGGAAAGCAGATAGAAGGCCTGGAGCAGGAAGTCAGATTGGCTGAAAGTGAATGGAACGATCTTGTTCTTATCATGCCAAACATCCCTCACAGCACAGTGCCTGTTGGCCGAGGGGATGAAGACAACCAGGTAGTAAGGGTCTGGGGAGAGAAGCCTGTTTTTGATTTCCAGCCTCAACCGCACTGGGATATAGGGGAAAAACTTGATATACTCGACTTTAAAAGGGCAGCAAAGATAACGGGGTCACGGTTCACCTTATACAAATCATACGGCGCACTCCTTGAAAGGTCTCTTATAAACTTTATGCTTGATCTTCACACAAGGGAACACGGATACACCGAGGTATTGCCGCCTTTCATGGTGAACCGCGAATCCATGACAGGTACCGGCCAGTTACCTAAATTTGAAGAGGAACTATTTAAAATAGACGGACTCGATTATTTTCTCATTCCGACAGCTGAAGTTCCTGTTACGAATATTTATAGCAATGAAATCCTGAAGGAGGATGAACTCCCCGTAAAATTCGTCGCCTATACACCCTGTTTCAGGAAGGAAGCAGGGGCCCATGGAAAGGATACGCGGGGGCTTACAAGACAGCACCAGTTTAACAAGGTTGAGCTTGTAAAATTTGCCAATCCCGAAAATTCCTATAATGAGCTTGAAGAGCTTCTGCTCGATGCGGAGGATGTTTTAAAAAAACTTAACATTCACTACCGGGTTTCTGCGCTATGTACGGGCGACCTCGGGTTTTCAGCATCCAAAACCTATGACATCGAGGTATGGCTCCCCGGCCAGAATGTTTACAGGGAAATATCTTCCTGCAGTAATTTTGAAAATTTTCAGGCAAGACGTGCAAAAATAAGGTTCAGGAAGGTTGGGGGGAAGATAGATTTCGTCCATACCCTGAACGGCTCAGGACTCGCTATCGGCAGGACAGTCATGGCAGTTATGGAAAATTATCAAACTGAAGACGGAAAGATCATCGTCCCTGATGTATTAAGATCATATATGCACGGGCTTACTCAGTTTCCCTGATTTTTGTGAGTATACTGTCGATCTTTATTAATACGACGGGGTCTTCTTCTTTTTCCCTGATATCAGTGAGGATATCTTTCAGATTACCATCAAGAAGAGAATAAAAAAAATCTATTGCCCTTAATCTCAGATGCCGGTCGTTTATTTCTTTTAGTGCATTCATTATTGCGAGGATTGCCTTCTTTTTGCCGGTAAGGCTTATCCCTTTAATCATGAGGTCTTTAATCTCAATCACATGCTCCTTTTTTAAGTGGGCGAGGAGGGGGTTGATCATGTCTTTATCCTGTATCTCAATGAGAAGTTTTACGGCCTCACCTCTTTTTCCTGCATCGACAGCATAAAGTAGTTTCAGGATAGGTTGAATATCTATGCCCTTTCCATCCTTCTTCGCCTTTTCAAGAAAATGTATATATTCCGCCGATTCAAGGATAAGGCTTGCGAGAATCAAACCCATTTCTTCCTTTGAAAAAACAAGGTCATCTTTCCATTTTTCTAATATTTGCAATGTCTCGGCATCAAGGAACGCATCATTAATCAGGGAATTTTGAAGAATATTCCTTATCCTTTTGCTCTCTTCAAATTCATCGAGCTTCAAAACAGCGCAGAGCGGTTCTTTAAGGTACCTGTTCGACAGGTAATAGTAAACCTGCCCCATTGATTCAGATTCCCTCACGACGTCCTTTTCCTTTAATAAATTTAAATAACCTGCGATTTTTTTATGGGGAATGCGTGTTTCAAAAAAAATATTTTCTATAGTATATCTTTTGAGATGTTTTGCGTTCCTGTCAATAAAAGAAGCGATAATTTTTCTGAAATCCCTTTCTTCCTTCACCCCTTTAAGCACATCTTCCAGAACCTTCTCAACGCTCAGATCAGCCAGAAAAAGTTCAAACTCTATCGGTTTGTATCGTTCGTTCAAGTCCCGTATAATCTTTTCTTCGCCATATGTATCTACAGCCTTCGAACTTTCCAAAGGCTTAATCTCGCAGAGGGCCGAGAAGTGCATATCGCTGAAAGGTTCATACCACTCAAAAAACGTCTCTTTTTCACCGGAAACAATAAGGTAGACATCGTCATGTGCAATGCAAAACGAAACAAACCGGTCGAATTTTTCACGTTCCTGTGTATTCACATAAATATACCGTTCACAGTTATCTATTATAAAAAAGCACGGGCCGTTGTTAAGCTGTTTTTTACAGAGAGAAATTACATCGAGCTCGGGATCGCCGGTGAGCATAAGTCTTTTGTATATGACGTCTTTTATTTCACTCACGGGTTTTTCCCACGTTTCACAGTAAAAAACATTCGGACTCATTGAAAGGATCTGGGGCATAACAAAAGACCTCAATACCGTGGTCTTCCCTGTTGCCGCGTCCCCTGTAACAATGACATAACCATAGTTAAACAGCTTGTCGAGTATTAGAGAGGCCTTCTCCCATCTTTCAAAGGGTGGCCCCTCGTATTCGTTGTAAGGGGAAAATTTCGGTACCTCAAAGAGATCCCTTTCATAGGTAAAATCACTCGTTATGTCCCATATAATATCTTTATAATGAAAACCGTATTTACCGTTCACACTGTTTTTAAAAACGCTGAACATGCCTTCAACATAGCCTTTTACATTATCCAGCACATGCAATTCGTATGGAAATTTGGCGTTGTATTTTATATGGATAGTGCCTTCCCTGCTGTCGATATCAACTGCTGCGTCGCCAGATCTTAGAACAAACTGCCGGTCCGGGTATCTTCTTAATTTGGGATATCTCAGGTCTGCATAGAATATATCAAGAAGGAGGTGCGAAAAGTTGAAGACATGGCTTATAACCTTTGTATTTCGAATGATCGCCTTTCTGCTGTCCTCTGTAATTGTCCACTCTATGGGAATTTTTTTCATTACATTTGAAAAGGTTAGGTGATTTATGATCTCTATGGCCATCCCGGGAATATCTAATTTTTCCCCTATTCCGTAATTTAAAAATATCCTCTTATCATTTCCATCAAGAGTCTTGAGTATTTCTCCGTTAGTATCCCAATGGTAGTCTTTAACAAGACCAATGTCGTGGAGGTATATCGTTCCGAGAAGGGTAAATATTTCCCCTGAAAACATTTCTTCGGTTCTGTCTTTCGGGTCAGGGATTATTTTTTCAACTAATTCTTTCAGGGATTCGACGTGCTGCTTTAATGGAAGATCGACTAAACTGAAGAACTGCTCTTCGCAGAAATTCTTCAAATCAAGAAATCTTTGGTAGAGTTTTAATTCTCTCTCTTTATTTTTTAGTACATCCTCGAGCCTTGATTGCATTTAAAAGCCCCCTGGTCCCCAATATTATATTAAATGTTGTGATATCAGCGAACCTTTTTCCACCATAAAAATATAAGGGGACTTGCCACAAAAATTGATGAATACGTTCCGATAAATACACCAATGAAAAGGGCTAACGAAAAATCGAAAAGCACCTTGCCTCCGAGCACCAGTAGCGCCGCTATTACCAGCGCCACAGTTAATGATGTAACGATTGTCCTGCTCAGCACTTCATTGATGCTTCTGCTTATAACATTACCAAGCTCTGCCTTTGATTTCATCTTGGTCATATTTTCACGAATTCTGTCGAATACGACGACTGTATCGGTAAGCGAATACCCTGCTATCGTCAGCAGTGCTGTAATAAAAAGTATATTCATTTCCCTGTTTAGCGCCCAGAAGATTCCGAGCATGGCAAGAACGTCATGAAATGTGGCAATCGCTGCAGCAATGCCAAAAACAAATGTAAATCGCCATGCGATGTAAATGACAATACCGACAAGAGAGACCACAATCGCAATGATTGCATTCTTTTTAAGCGTCTGTCCCACGGTGGAGCCCACCATATTACTTCCAAGGATTTCGAATTTTTTATCTTCCATACGAGCGGCGAGGATCTGTTTGATTTTGTCCGACACCTTATCTTTTTCTGTGTCCACTATCTTTGTTTTTATGAAAAACTCTTTTGTTCCGCTCACTTCTTGTATCTGAACATCGTGAATACCATTATCCATAAGGACATTTCGCAGATCACCAATTGCAATCTTATCAAGAAATTTAACGTGAAGGTTTGTTCCACCGGTAAAATCTACGCTGAGATTGGCCTTCCCGAAGGCCACCATTATGAAAGCAAAAAAACCAAGCAGCACAAGTAGTGCCGATAAGGTAAATGCCCTATTTCTCATGCCTATAAAGTCTAAATTTGTGGAATGAACTATTTCCCTGAACTTCATCAGATACTCAGGCTCCTTGGTTTATATTTTGCTATAATCCAGTCAAAGATTACTTTTGAACCGAATACGGCGGTAAAAAGGTTAATGATAATACCAACGCTTAGGGTAACCGCAAAACCCTTTATCGGGCCGGTTCCAAAAATAAAAAGCACAAATGTTGTTATAAGCGTCGTTACATGGGCATCAAAGATCGTCAGCCACGCCTTCGAATAGCCAGCGTCTATTGCTGCTCGCACGGTTTTCCCAAGTTTCAGCTCTTCCCTGATACGCTCAAAAATAATAACATTAGTATCAACACCTATTCCCATTGTCAGAATAATTCCGGCAATACCCGGAAGTGTCATGGTTGCCTTCATGGCACTAAAAACGCCCAGGAGGTAGATGAGGTTTAAAAAAAGGGCGATATCAGCAACAATACCAGAGTGCTTATAATAATAAACCATAAAGACAATAACGAAGATCGCCCCCAGAATTGCCGCCTGTATGCCTTTCCTGATCGAATCCTGACCAAGGGTGGGGCCAATTGTTATATTCTGAACAACCTTCACCGGCGCAGGAAGTGCGCCCGCCCTGAGCACAATAGCCAGGTCTTTTGCTTCATCCATTTTAAATCCGCCGGTTATTGATGCCTTGCCGCCTGATATTCTCTCCCTTACCGCCGGAGCAGAATAAACGGTATTATCGAGGATGATGGCAATCCTTTTCCCTACGTTTTCGGCAGTCATCTTATCGAAGATTCTTGCGCCTTCGCCGTTAAACTCAATAGCTACATACGGTTCATTCCCGAATTCACCGCCGATCTTCACCCTCGCATCGGTCAATAACTCCCCTGACAGTAAGGTTTGTTTCTTTAGTAGGATAGGAGTTGTGGTGGTGATGCCCGTATCCCTGTTCCGTGCCTTTAACGGCATGACCTCATCGCCTTCAGGGACTGCACCGCCTGTGTATCGCGTGGAACCTTCCTCGTCAACAAGTTTGAACTCAAGCTGGGCAGTCTTTCCGATTAATTCCAACGCCCTCTCCGGGTCTTTTATACCGGGGAGCTGAACAAGTATCTGGTTATCCCCCTGCTGCACAATGACCGGTTCAGAGACACCAAATTGATCTATCCTGTTCCTTATCGTTTCAAGTGCCTGATGGACCGCATTGTCTTTTATGTTCGTCAATTCTTTTTCTGAAAGGAGGAACTCAACCATGAGGTTTTCGCCCTCTGTTTTCGTTATTCCTGCCTTGAGATCAGGGAAATCTTTTCCTACAATATTGTATAATTTTTCTTTCTGTTCTGCCCTGATTGTCACAGAAAGTGCATTTTCTTTCTTATCGAGTTCTAAAAACCTTACCCCGTCACGTATCATGGCATCTTTAAAGGCGTTAAATTTCCTGTCCACCACGTTCTGAAGCATCTTTGCCGTATCCATCTCAAGCAAAAGCTGCATGCCGCCCTTTAAGTCAAGACCGAGATAAATCTTGTCTGATGGGAGGTATTTTTTCCATGCCCCTTGCAGCTCGATTACATTCGGCAAACAGTATATTACCGATATAACCAGAAATATAAGTATAAGAATAGCTCTTAATTTTATAGACTTAAACACCTGTTACCCCATTTTACCGCTGGATTGATGACAAAACATACCAAAGTTATAATCATACAAGGATTTTGTCAAGGGAAATTTATCACAATGTGTAATCCTTCGTTGACAAATAAACCATTATCTCTCGCAGATGCAGTGCAGATATATGAAAAAACTCCTTTAATATAAAATATTTATATGGTGGTGGCGGGAATCGAACCCGACTTCTGCCACTACTGCGTTACATCTAACAATCGAGCCATGCCACTCTGGCGTTTTTCAGCATCACCGTCCAAGGCTTTTGCTATTGACAAGGCTTTCTTGCTTTAAATATCTTTTTGCCGTAGGCCGCTGAAGCCCCTTAGCAGGTTTGTAGAAAGATGTACTCATTCATTGGATTTACCGCTTACTGAATTGATGGAAATCTTGTAAACCCTTGTTTTGCTCGTAAATTTTTCAATATATTTCAGTCCTTCATCATAGTAGGCGGATGAATATTTTTTTATTAAACCGAAAAGCCCATCGTGCTTCTCTAAATCAAAGACTTCTGTGGCTATTCCAAAGATTATGGAGCTCTCGTATTTAGTGCCAAATCTTTCAGGCTGTACTTGAGTTTTTCCAACTACACAAAAAGAGACCTTGCTATTCGACGAAATGTTGGTAAGCATATGACCCTCTATAGCACAGTGAAAATATATTGAGTCTCCAATTACGCAAAAGCTGACAGGAACGCCATATGGTTGACCATCAGGGGATACGGTAGATAATATGCCATATTCTCCTGAATATAATATATCCAAAGCCTCTTGCTTGGGTATTGCTCTATCTTTTCTGCGTAAATTTACCGACATTTTGTTTTTACCGTCAAACAGCAATTCTACTGCAAACTATAATCATAAAACGTTACTCTTGTAAGCAATCTTTGTCAATTAAAACTCTATCATTTAATGACTTTGTCTTGCAAAGGTTTGCTTATGAACATTTCGGCAAACGGGAGGAAAGCAGGAAATTCCTGTTGCATGTTCAACAGCAGGATTTACATAGAGATGGCGAAGCTTTTTTGTCGAATCAGACAATAAAGTCAGGTGTATTTTCAACAAGTTTTAGAAACGTTTTTATGTTGTGAGGCATAACCACTTTTTTTTGGTATTAAACCTAAATTATTTGCGAAAAAACAATTTCGGGAAGACATTTTACACATAGTAACATGAGAGAGAAAGAAGACAACGGTTTGCGTTAAAATGAAATTCCTTAAGCATGAAGCTGCGCCTTTCGTAGTGGTATTACAAGCCAACAAAGGTGTGTGGTGAATATTCTACGTCCAAATCATCCACTTCCAAATGAATATCGAGATTTTTTCGTGTATTGTTAGCGATCTCTTTTTCTCGCAGGAACCATTCCACGTCAAGACCATTATTCTCTGCTGAAGATTTGAGCCATACTTCTTCAAGTGCATGGATTTCCTTACCTGAAGTGGCTAACGTCAGACCGTCTTTTATAAATTTTTCCGCCAGTTCTTTGGTAGAGAATTCAGGTGGTTCATCTAAGATGTATCTGTTTTCAAGAACTTCATTGATGGTGCTATCACAAAACTTTTCTTCAAATCCCAACACTTTGCCAATGCGTTTCATCAGTTTAGTTTTCTGTTCAGTAATCTCGCTGTCTTTTCTAATAAGCAGAAGTAATCCTCTTAAATACCCGCTTCCTTCTTCTACGGTAATCTTCATGTTGTTCTCCACCTCCGGCCATCATTCCAGGCGGGTTATTTCTGACAGTTTGCTGTTTGATTCGCCCAATTTCTGTTTTGCGGCATTATGCACTTCATATGCCCTCATACAATTGATTAGGTTAATAAATTCCTCCATGTACATACTATATCAACCTTCCCGTTACAGGGTGATGACCGGATAATGACAATATGGTTATTATTATGATGTGCTTGCAGGGGGCTATGCGGGAGCTTTGGCTTTTTCACCGATTGGGGGTGTTTTTAACATCAAGCATGTTTCTTCTGTCAAATTACATTCTCTATCGCAGGGTTCAATATGTGCCACGACATCCACGAGCATAATCTTTCCCGCAATTTCATTTTCAACTCTGTCGGCAAGTACATGGGCTTCATCGACATGAAGCTTCCTGCATACTACGCGACTTTTGTTCTTCAAAAAATCGCCGGCCATTATTTCTCTTTGCCGAAGAGTACAAAAAACAAGAATGGATAAGGGCACGCCTATGCAGACAGCACAAAAAACAAGGACTATGTCGTTCATACCCATGGTGGCCTCCCTATGCCCAGCGTTTATTCGCCGCCGAGCAACTTTCTCAATAGCTGGGCAATGATCATATTTTTCTCTGGAAGGGGGGTCTTCATGGAAACAAAGCCATTGGGGATACTCGTCTCTGATTCAGATACGGTCTTGCCATCCTTAACTATTTCCACTTTAAGAGTCCCCTGTTCGGTCAGCTTCCGGAAAAAACAAATGGCAATAACACCCTTTCCTTTGTATTCCGCCGGCGTCGTACCTCTCACATTTATGGGATCGGGGAGGCTATCGCCCACCACAATGGCATAGTGACCGCTGAACGTAAGCCCTTCGCTGCCGGTGATCCTTATGGTAAAGTCAGAACCTGTCCCCTGAAAAAGACCGCACCCGTAAAAAGAGATCATACATACACAGAAAATAAGGAGTGCTTTTTTCATTTACTCACCTCTTTGAGAAATAGCCTTCAATGCATCTCCGGCAGATGCAAACTGTTTTTCCGGATTTAACAATCCCTCGATGAAAAGCTTGTATGAATCGCTCGCGGGAAGTATGTCCTGCCAGGGTTTCTGGAACAGTTTTTCATCCTCAATCCAGTTTGCAAACAGATCAAGACCCACAACCCCTGCACCGAACAAATCGCTGCGTGGCGAAACTTCTTTTCTGAGCAGGGCGTAGGTTTGCTCTCCCGGACGGCAACAACTCATTTTTATGTCGGTTTTACTCCTGTTTTCTGCCGTATGCTCAGGTTTTCCTTCAAAATAGCATGCAAAACCAAAATCTATCAAAAATACCTTATCGCTGCACCAGAACACGTTAGACAGGCGTAAGTCCCTGTGTATAACGGGAAGTCTTTTCCCTTCCGGTTCATGCAGGTACACCAGAATATCGAGCAACTGATAGAGTATCCTTTTTGCCTCTTCTTCACTGAACCATTTCTCCTTCATAATGAAGTAACTAAGGGGATACCCGTTTATAAATTCCTGTACCAGATAGCATACCCCGTCATGTTCGAAAGCCTCTATAAAACTGGGGATCCCCGGATGATTCAGTTCGGACAGAATGTGCTTTTCGTGATCAAAATCGTTTTCTTTTTTATCAGACATAAAGGCTTTCAATGCGTAGTTTCTGTTCCGCCTGCTCACTCTGGCCACTGCGCCATAACTTCCCGCTCCGAGATATTCTTCTATCCTGTAACCCCCTATTTCAGGGCTAAGGGTTCAAGATGAGAATAATCCACCCAGAAACCCTTTTTTTCTGCGATAATTTCCCTGATGGCCTC
>CAYMTB010000031.1:0-20600 GCA_964393225.1 uncultured Syntrophorhabdaceae bacterium | reverse complement strand
TTTCCATAATCACCCTTACTTTATACGAATATGTACAGAGGATACAAGAGATTTAAGCTGGATTATCGAGAATTCTGTTTCTTACGGGGTTTTTCACCATATCCTTCCGTATCTATGATAGATTATAGTAAGTAAGTTCCCACAGCGACGATGGATTACACAATTAATTCCACGAAAGAATACCATACAGGCCTATTGAATTCGCTCGGCTGGGAATTAACTGTATGCAATGCCCTCTATCCGGCGCAAACGCCGATCAGGGATATACTCAGCCATAACGACTCTTTCGGGCATCTTCTCTATGATTATTTAAGCAGCTTTATGCCAATGAAAAACATTAAAAAGATCATAGAAGTCGGCGGCGGGTACGGCTACCTGATGAAGGATTTTCTCGACAGGGATAACTCGCTTCAGCCATGTATGGTGGATATCTCTCCATTCCTTCTCCAAAAACAAAAAGAGACCCTCAGCCAGCACAACGTTTCTTACAGGGAAAAAGATTTTCTGGAGACGGATTCTTCCATTCTAACAGGGTTTGATCTGGCCATCCTGAATGAAAATCTGGGAGATTTTCCGACCCTCACCAATCTGAGCCAGATCATATTTCAATCATTAGCTGACATCACAGATCCGACACTGTTGACAGCATTCCATCTCTTTGAAAGATACAAATTTGAGTGGCCGGAAGGCGAAACTTTTAATCTTAACATCGGCGCTATCCAGGCTCTGGAAAAGCTCTGCGCTTCAGGAATCCAGTACATCTATCTTGGTGAGCACAGTTGTGAAGCCATTGCCCCTGAGACATTGCGCCCTTTTATACGCATTGAATCCACAGGGAATCCGGAGAAAATTTCCCTGATGGGGCACGATGAATACTCAATTAAATTTTCCCACCTTGAGCAGGTCGCCCATGTCTTAAATTACACCTGTATCCGCGGCCCCTTTGCCGATTTTGTCCAGGTTGATTTTACTGAGGGTCTGCAGTTCATCATGGCATCGCAGGGACACTTCAGCGATGAAGGAGAAATGATTTGCCAATTCGTTGAGGATCTCTATAAATATGAATATCTTATCCTCATAAAAAACATACAAGGCAAGACCCGGCCTTCCATTAAATGATTTGACAAAGCGCCTGTAATGCTATAATTATTAAGGCGCGTTCAAATACTTCGTTTTAAATCGTAGCCAATTAAACCGTGCTACACAATTTAATTTTTTGTGGAGGTTTTTGTATTGATGACTCTTCTCGAAGCCTATATCATAATGTTCATAGCAAGTTTCTGCTCATTGGTCATTGAGATGGTTGCAGGCCGTATACTCGCCCCATTTGTGGGCGTTTCCATCTACACATGGACAAGCATCATAGGGGTAATCCTTGCCGGGATCAGTATCGGCGCCTATATCGGCGGAAAGTTGGTTGACAGGTTTCCCGCCCGGAAAACCCTGGGGTGGCTTCTCCTCTTGTCAGGCATTGCAGCGCTTATCATCATCCCGCTCACAAACCTGGTCGCAGCATACCGTTTTCCACTCTCCCTCATGACGAGAATCTTCCTTGTTACAACAATTATATTTTTCATACCGGGCTGCATACTTGGAACTATTTCACCTGTAGTAGTGAGGCTAACCCTCAAGGATCTCCATAAAGCGGGGAATGTCATAGGAAAGATTTATGCCTTTTCAACATTGGGGGCAATCATCGGCACATTTGCTACCGGTTTTTTCCTTATCTCCTGGATGGGAACACGAAGCATCATCCTTTCCATGGGTATCATATTGATCCTCGCAGCAGTATTTTCCGGCTCACTCTTTAAATCAAAAAAAAGTGCAGCCATATTCCTCGTCATCGCCCTCCCTGCCGTCTGGGCAATGTATACGTATCTTTACAAAGTACCTCTTACCGACAAAACTTACCTGTATAAAGAAAGCGACTATTTTACCATTAAGCTGACCAAAACAACCAGTTCCGATGGCAAGACACCGCTTGAGGCAATGATACTGGACAATCTCATCCATTCCTATGTCAGCCTGGACAATCCGCTGCACATTGAATATGAGTATGAGAGGATATACGCTGACGTGCTGAAGTGGAAGTTTAAAAAAGACCTGGATTTTAAAAGCCTTACCATCGGAGGAGGAGGCTATACCTTCCCGAGGTATATGGAAGTTTACTACCCCAATGCCCACATTGATGTTGTAGAAATTGATCCTGAAGTGACGAACATAGTGTATAAAAACCTCGGGCTGCCGAAAACCACACGGATCCGGACATATAATGAAGACGGCCGCTGGTATGTCATGAATTGCAAGGAAAAATACGATCTCGTTTTTACCGACGCTTACAATGACCTTTCCATACCCTATCACTTAACAACAAAGGAATTTGCCGAGCAGATCAAGGGTGTTATGAATCCCGATGGCATATTGATGTCCAACATTATCGATAATTTTCAAAAAGGAGCCTTTCTTCCGTCATATATGAAAACCTTGCGGGAAGTCTTCGGACAGAAAAACGTGTATCTTATTTCGGTAAGCCCTGACTTCGAGAATACACGCATCAGCACTTTTATCGTGTTAGCCGGAAAAGGCAATATCGATATCGAAGACTTTAAAGCACATATCACGGTCCGCCCGGGAGGCCGAAGCTCATCGGCAGTTGTGCCTGAAAACCTCATGCAGGAATTTATTAACAAAAGGTATTCGATTATTATTACAGATGACCATGCGCCTGTTGACAATCTCGTAGCCCCTGTTTTTGAAGAGAGGTTCGGTTATAACAGGAAGAGCTGAAACGGTTCGGAGTTAATAGTTCGTAGCACAAGTTGAAAAAGGTTAAAACAAAAGAATCTTGATTTAAAGCTATAAATCCTTTAGAATTATAATGATGCGGGCATAACTCAGTTGGTAGAGTGCAAGCTTCCCAAGCTTGATGCCGCGGGTTCGAGCCCCGTTGCCCGCTCCAAAAAATCATAATAGGTTCAAGGTGTTAGCTCGGACCTTTCAAAACTGTCCCCGGTACTGTACCCATATGAAACCGGGAATTTGTTTTTCTTGGTGAAAACGAAGTCTCTACCGAAGTATTCGAGAATTCGCTCACCATCCTTTTCCAGTCCCTCCACGTAATTCCCGTACACTTCATAAACCATCTGTTTGCTGGCATGGCCCATGAGCTTAACGAGTCGTAGCGTGTTGATCCCGACGGTCAGGCTCCACGCCGCGAAGGAGTGCCGCGCCGAATAGGAAGTCACGTGAATGATCCCGGACGCTTCTACCGCCTTCTTCCAGATTTTGCAGAACCGGCTGCTGTCGAATCTTTTGCCGTCTTCCATGGTGAAGACGTAGGGAGAATTGGAGCGTTTGAGGATGGTATCAAGCCGCTCCCTTATTGCCCTGGTAATGAAGATTTTCCGCCTGCGGAAAGTCGTCTTCAGGTTCTTCTTGTCTTCCCCCAGGACATATGAGCTTTTAACGTTGATGTTACGCCCTCGATGTCCTCTTTTCTCAGTCCCCCAATTTCAGAACTTATCATGCCGGTTAAAATCATGATCTCAGCAGTGGGCCGGTAGTACGCTTCCAGATGTTCCAGAAACAGCAGCCATTCATCGAAACGAAGGACGACGTGCTCTTCTTCTCAGTTTTTGGAAGCTTCTTGTTCAGGTTATCAAATGGGCTCTTCAAAAGCCACCGGTAATGATCGCAGGCATCGTTCCAGATGGCCCGAAAGGGTATCAGGATGTTTAGCTTACGATTGGTGGAAAGGGACTTTCCCTTTTCCCTTCCCTGTATCCGGATAAGCGTCCCGGTGAAATTGAAAACTGTTGTGCTGGTGATCTGGTGGAAAGAAACGTTTTTGAAGTGTGGGAGAATGCGCGTCTCTATAGCTTCCCGGTAATCTTTTCTTTTGGTTGACGAACTGAAGGAGGGGAATATTGTCTTCATCCATTCCTTGACATACTCACCGAAAAGCACCTGATGAGGTTCAGGACGGTATTCCATCCCCTCACGCTGAGTGAAGTACGTTTTTTCCGCTTCCGATGCACCCGGAAAAGCCTCAGCAAATTTGAACGTGCCGCTTTCTATCCGCTCCATTGTTCTTTTCAAAAACTCCGTGACTTTCATTTCATTGTTCGGGGTGTCATCGAGCTCGGTTGACTTGGTGATCCGCTTACCGAAGTAGTAGAAGTCCACATAGAGCTTCTTCGATCCCTTACGTCTCTTGATATTCCCCTGCTTGAGAACCGGGACATCAAGCGTGATATTACTTTTTTTCTGTCTCATTATGTCACCTCATGGCGTTACCCTCCTTTCAGTGTGTCTTAGTCCGTAAAGAAGGTACCGCCATTATCATCAATAGTCAAGGTTAATGGCGGGCGGGATTCCCCGGAGGCGCTTTTCCTGGGGACGCACAGACGCCGTAGATTTATATTCAATGTTCCCGTCGTTTTGCGTCGACGGCTGACCGATAAAGAGAAAAGGCCATTGGAAACGAAGAATCCGGCCGACACGGAGATAATGAACACCTTCCCGGAGGTCACCGTTTTTCAACCAGCCGAAGACCGTTGTCCGCGATACCTGTAAACGTTGCGCAAATTGCTCTACCGTCAGGAGTTCGCTTTCAGAATGGCTATTCATCGTATCCTCTCCATTCTGACAGGGCTTTCTGTGCCAAAGTTTCTATTTCTTCCCGTGACCTTCCCCCTTCATTCTGCAATCCTTGCAGCGTTTCAAAATAGAATTCCCTTTCCTCGGGGCATTTGAAGTCAAACTGAACCCGTACCTGTGCACACTCTCTACCACCCTCTACCTCTCTCAAAACATGCTTAATTTGTTCAGCTTTTTCAGGTAGAGGGTTGGTAGGCTTTGAGGACTCTCCGGCAGTATGACCGTATTGCTTAAGGATCGTGGCATATTCGTCAGAGGTGATCATAATTTCGGAGTAACCGTGGACAATCCGGTTGTGGAAGCTCATGCTCTTCAGTCGCTTGCCGATCCATGACGGCGATGCATGCCGGTCTTCGGGTTTGCCATCGTTGTACCTTTTGCGTATCTCGCTGATCTTGATGCTCCATTCTGCAAAACGGTCAAGCGCGAACTCCGAAGTTATCTCTTTAATAACAGCAACCAGGCGACCTTCGATGGTGTCTTTTCTGGATTCATCCTTTTCACCGGCAATCGCGAGGATCGACTCTTCCAGTATATGGAAGTCAATCGGCAGCAATGAGTTAAAAAAGAACAGCGGTTTTGTTATATCCCACAGCCTGCCCGATATGCCTTCAATTGGCTCGATGTCGGCAAATGTGGTGAAGAGATGTTTCGCCCTCCAGGCGGTCAGCCGCTCCTTCAGTTCCAGGCCCAGTTCAGGACGTGGGTTCTCATAGTTGCCTGGACGGTTCGGCATGATGATCGGCAGGCAGCGGGTTTCAAGTATCTTGTGCAACGGTTCATTGCTGGAGATGATCGTCGGACCATAGATGTCGTAATACACCGTATCATTGAAGGCGCCTTGATCCGGGTATTGAACACGGCAGCACTTGGCGCCTTTTTCGGCCCTCAGGAGCAGGATGTCATCACAACCGGCACGTTCAGCTTTTTTGGATATATCCACCATATCAAAGAACAGTGTCCCGCGAAGGTATTGGCTATAGCGGAAAATGGTAGCTTCCCGCAGTTCAATGAGATGGATACCGCGAAAGGCAACGTGGATGACAGATTTGCCGGTTCTACTCTTGCCCCGTTCCGGTACGGCATTGAAGAGAATATAGGCGCAATAGTCAATGCCGGGGTGATCATGCAGGTAGGTCAGGAATACATAGTGTGCAACAATGGCCCACTGTTCGTCGTCCAGGGCGGAGAAGCGTTTCAGGTAGAACAGCAGATCGTCATAGAGTGCAGTATCTTCCTGGCCGAAGTAGCGCAAGACTTCGGCAGCACGGGGAATCTTGAACTGGAAGTGTTTCTTCTCAGGAATGGAGAAGCTTTCTGTTTCCGTGGTGTACTCCTTTGCAAGGACAAGCTCTCCATCCTTGAGGATCGCATAGACCAGTTGCCCATCATCATCGCTGCATATGTCGACAAGTCCGGGAAAGTAGGCTGAAAGTGAGGATTCGTTGAAGGAGTCCATTACCGGCCACCTCCATCCGACAGCGTCCCGCGCTGAATTGCTTTCTTGATGCACGTAGTTTCAAAGTCCGCGGCGTTGTTGCGTCTCGTTAAACAGATTTTCAGCTCATGCAGGGCATCATCGCGGTTTGTTATTCCCTGAAGTGCAGCAAAGGAGGAGAGACAGCCGTCGATATGGGAAAGATGCCATTCCGGCGATGTGGTTCCCGCTGATCTGTACGCACGCTTTACCTCTCTGTCAGGAACATTTTGCGTGAAACATTCCTGAACGGCACACCAGAAGGGATGAATCGTTTTCCTCTCGGCCTTTTCATTATCCGGAAGGCGCAGAGAGAACCATTTCGATGTAAGGTAGAGCCACAATCCGGTTTGTTTCTCTTTCAGATCGTCAAGAGAGTTGATACCGAACTGTTTGAGAGCAGGACGGCGAACTTGAAATTCTATCCGCCAGATATCTTCCGTTGATTCACGCTGCCATAGCTCCAGGAACCAGAACTTTGTACCACCCTGTTTGACTTCCAAACCTTTGTTATACATGCGCAACTGGATAGGAGACTTGGCATCGGCAACATAATATGTTTGCAGTTCATTCTTATCCAGAAAGAGTTTGCCTTTATCGTTGCGGGTGACCTTGTGGGAAAGCAGGAATTCGTATGAAAGTCCACCGGGAACCCAGAAATCGGCGCAGAGATCGACACGACTGATCTTTACAGACTGGATTGATCCACCCCCTATCGTCTTCAGGTCTTCGGTGATCCAGGATAAAGCGGTTTCAATGCCGTTGAGCCAAAGCGTCTTGGCAGCCATGGACAGATAGACGTTCGGGGATGATCCCGGCCGGGCAGCTTTGCCGATATAGAGATTGTACGCTTCAAACTGGAGATGAAAACGGTAGTTCTCACCTTTGCCGCCAGGCTTAAATATACAGTTTCTCCCCGAAGGCAGACCCATAAGTAGACCGCCCTTCTTCCTGGCCAGTTGTTTCTTTTTGTCAAGCGAATACAGATGTCGTTTCCAATCCGGTCCCCATATGACATATACACCAAGATCAAGGGAATCAATGCCACATAGGAGAAACTGGAATTCTTTATTAATTGGGTTTGAAGCATGATGTGTTACAGATTCCATCATGCTCTGAGACGTGCCCGGCATCCCGTCCGTGGTACCGGCCGAGCCGGAAACCACGTCCGAGCCGCCTGGCGGAACGGAACATAATTCTTTATCTGGATATAAAATTGCCACAGTACTACCCCCTTTTTAAAGTGGCCTGTGGCTTGTTTATTATATTATAAGTTTAATTTAATACATTCACTTTTCAATCAATGGGGTAGTATGTATGATTTTTTATTGGTCACCCTTAATATTTAATAAATTCTGTTATGAGCTACCATTGTTACATTCTTAGTCGTTAGTTTGGGTGCATTTTAATTTTATATTAAGTTTAGTCCCCTGTTTCAAATTTTTAATTTAGTTTATTCGTATAATAATCCTCCAAGCTCCAGGCTCGTAATATGTTACCCATCACAGCGCTCAAATAATTTAAACGCGTTCAGGTAACTGTAAATTACCTCAATCTGATTCGTTATGTCAAGAAACATTTTCATGAAAAAAGTAAGATAATTCAGCAGGTTATCTCTGCTTGACTCTAACGGTTTTATTTGTACTTGGCTGAACTTCGATGAACTGAATATTTTTTTGCTCTTGGGATATTGTAGAAGGTAATGAACGGAGTTACCCACAGTCATCCCACCACATAGTTGCTGCCGGGGATGGCCGTGGATAACTTGCAGGAGGTGCTTATCATCCCGGTAGGAGCTTATTCCTGCGCTTCCTGCTATACGTAAAATAAATGCTTCTTGTAACAAACAGGTGAGGTGTCCTCCCGTCAATGCGCTCTTTCACCCACAAATCTTCACATCGGGCAAATGAATGGATGTATTTGTTACCAGTTGTAGTGCGCGCTTTTTGGGTTTCAGTGTTGCTAATTTTTAGTGATACAAGTGGTCGATTCGACGCTGTGCTGTACTTCCTGAAAGCGAGCGACTGTTCTCTTGCCCATCACAGCCGTCTTTCAATCAGTAATAATTATCTGTATTAATCATTACACGGAATGGTAAACTTGCCGAGTGTGCCTTATATTAACAATAACTATGTAGACCCCATTCCAATAAGGAGGAGTACATGAAACCAAGAATGTTTCAAGTGGTCGCCGTAATCGTTGTCGCCCTGGCGTTTATCGCGAGTCCGGCATTTGCGGCAGAACAAAAAAAGCCCAACATCGTTGTCATTATGGCCGACGATGTCGGCATCTGGAATGTTAGCGCCTACCACCGCGGCATGATGGGCGGCCAGACGCCCAATATTGATCGCATTGCCACGGAGGGGGCGCTCTTCACCGACTACTACGGGCAGCAGTCCTGCACGGCGGGCCGCGCGGCGTTCATCGCCGGGCAGAGCCCCCTCCGCACCGGTCTGCTCAAGGTCGGCCTGCCCGGCGCCAAGCAGGGCTTGCAGGACAAGGACCCCACCATCGCCGAGTTGCTCAAGCCACACGGCTACGCCACGGCACAGATTGGTAAGAACCACCTGGGTGACCGCAATGAATTTCTGCCTACCGTCCACGGGTTCGACGAGTTTTACGGCAACCTCTACCACCTCAATGCCCAGGAGGAGCCAGAAGACCCGGACTATCCGAAGAACCCCGAGTTCCTGAAGAAGTTCGGCCCCCGCGGCGTGCTGGACTGCAAGGCCTCGGTGACGGACGATCCGACGGTGGATCCGCGCTTCGGCAAGATGGGCAAGCAGATCTGCAAGGACACCGGCCCGCTTACCCGCAAGCGCATGGAAACGGTCGAAGAGGAGCTGCTCACCCACTCGCTGGACTTTATGGATCGCTCAATTAAGGCCGGCAAGCCGTTCTTCCTCTGGCACAACCCCAGCCGCATGCATGCCTTTACACGCCTTTCGCCCAAGTGGGAAAACAAGAGCGGCTACGGCCTCTATGCGGACGGCATGATGGAACTCGACTACATCGTCGGGTCGCTGCTCAAGAAACTGGACGACCTCGGTATTGCCGATAACACCATCGTGGTATTCACCTCCGACAACGGCGCGGAGATCTTAAGCTGGCCGGACGGCGGCAACACCCCCTTCAAAGGCGAAAAAGGGACCACCTGGGAAGGCGGCATGCGCGTGCCCGGCCTCGTGCGCTGGCCCGGCGTCATCAAGCCCGGTACGATCAGCAACAACATCATCTCTCAAGAAGACTGGACGCCCACCTTCCTCGCCGCCGCGGGCGACCCGGATGTGAAAACCAAGCTGCTGACGGGTCTGAAGGCTGGCGACAAGACCTTTAAGGTCCATCTCGACGGCTACAACTTCATGCCCTTCTTCAAAGGCGAGCAGGCGAAAAGTCCGCGCCGCGAAATCTTCTACTTCGACGACAACGCCAGTCTGAATGCCGTCCGCGTGGAAGACTGGAAGCTCAGCTTCAAGGTCATGAAGGGCAATCTGGCAACCTCAACCCTCGAGGCACCGAATATGCCTGTGGTTACAAACCTGCGGATGGACCCGTTCGAGCGATTCCGGGATGAGTCCTTGATGTATTTCCGCTGGTATGCCGACAAGTTGTGGACGTTCGTCCCCGCCCAGCAGATCGTCGGGCAGTTCATCGGCACGTTCAAAGAGTTCCCGCCGAGCCAGAGGTCTGGTAGCTTCAGCATGGATCAGGTACTGCAATCGCTCCAGTCCACACCCAAGTTGGGAAACTGATACCCAACAAACGTCTTGACCCGGCGGCATGCGTGTTCATACTGGTGCCGCCGGGTGACAGCAAGAACAATCGTCTCGGGGCGGCTCACAGTAGAAGAGACGCTCGCTTTCTGGAAGTAACACTTGCCTTACTGCGTATAAAACATTTGTTTTCTGCTCAGGGTTTTGTCATCTCGTAACACGCGAATTATATAGCATTTATTATTAGCATTTTTCATAGGGATTTTTGCTCACTCCAAATACCGTGTTGCAGCTTATTTGCGGTAATGGTGCGTGAAGGCAAAACCACCATGGTGCAGACTTGTAGGTGGCGTTAATTATTCATAGCCGCCAAGAATCTCCACATCAGGCCCCCAAAAGAATTTATTTGTTACCAGTAGAAACAGTGCACGCTATGAGATGAAGGCGGGTTGCGGATTATTTACAGAAATCCTCAATTTTATTATCGGTTTACCTCACTGCTTTGGAGGTGAAAGAATTCCTAATTATTCTGTCACGAGTAGAACTTTTCCTCCAAGCGCCAATTTCTGTCTTTGACAGGGAGCCAATCTTAATGAAAGCTGTCCCCAAGCTGTCTCTATTTACTTTCTATTCGGCTGAATTTAATCATACTTCGTTGGACTTTCGACACACTAAAAAGAGAGCTAACATTCTGTTATTGTGCTATATATTAGTAAGTTATGGGGTTCAAATCTAATTTGCCCTATGGATTCGAGCCCCGTTGCCCGCTCCATATAACTCATTGGAATAATTAAATACCTACCCCCTCCCTAAAAAACATAGTTCTGAAACTGCTCAGCCTTTCAGCCGATAAGTTCTATTTCTTTTCACACAGTGTGATGCAGGTCATTGACATTTGTAAAATATAAGGTATAATATTAATAATATTAAATAATTATAATTTCTCCCTAATCGTTGCCCAGCATCCAACCTAAAGGGGAGGGAGGATTCAGGGCCGATGATAACAATTCATAAGTCAAAACCAGCACGCCAGAGTTATTTGGCTTTTCAAGTTAAAGAGAATAGAAATGAAAAAAGAAGGGACTTTGGACGTTGTTCGCCAGTGTATGTTTTTCCGTCCTATAGAACCGAGGGAGTGGCTACGATGAAAATATGCGTGATCTTTTCAATAGTGGCAATCATGTTGTTCTCTTCTTTTTGCACTACAACCGCTCAGGCAGTTGACGCAATATCTCTCTCCTCTGGCTGGAATTTCATCTCCTTGCCAAAAGACCCGCCAATTAAAGCACCCGGTGAAGTCCTGAAGGAGGTATCCCCAAATGTCAGGATCGTTTGGGGATATGACAATGCAAATAAATCCTGGTTAAACTATAAGTCAGGGGTAACGCCCTCACTTGCTGTTATGGAATCAGGGAAAGGATACTGGATATACATGAACAGTTCAGACTCGATCTCCATGACAAACTGGGCGACACCTCAAGGCTCCATAAGCCTCTACACGGGGTGGAATCTTATAGGGTATAACGGCACAGATGGACTGCCGGTCTCCGACGCGCTCAATACGATTTCCGGTCAATGGTCAATAATCTGGAACTGGATGGCGGGAACCTGGTATGCAAAACATGCAACACTCGATTTGTCATCAACAATACAGCCTATCACAAACCTCTATCAGGGCAAGGCCTACTGGATAAATATGGTGAAGGAAACAACATATACTGTCGAGCTACCATCTGCTTCTTGCGGAACATGGGATTCGTCAGTGTGGGATAATGACGTATGGTGTCAATGATGGGACTATGTGGTATCACTCTACCCGCCATTGTGGAGGAAATTTTCCTGAGGGATATAAAGAAATTATTACAGCCTGTTATGCAAGGAGGAACTATTATGAAATGCTTTAAAAAAATGCAGATTGTCCTTATTCGGATTTTTCTCATCGTGACAACGATGATGCTGGGAACTACGTCCATACTATATGCGGCTGGCGAGATCCCCTATACGTTTTCTCCAGGGCAAACCATCAGCTCAGATCAGGTAAACGCTAATTTTCAGGCCCTTTCGGCACAGATTGCGGCGCTGCAAGCCCAATTGGGGCTGGCGTCCCCGATATCCACGACATCCGTTGCCGGAATTTACGATTATTTTTTATTCGGAACAGGGATGGCAGTTAAAGAATTTAATGCGTACGACCGTGGGTACAGAGTTATGCGTACCAATTACCAGGGCACTCTCGTATTGACTGCCAATGGCACTTCCACGTTCAACGGGACCGGTGGATACAATATGATGGAAATCCGCAGTATCATTTATCAACCCGATGATCAGGAACATCGCTTGTTTTCAAACGTTTCAGGCGCTTTATCCACGGACCGTCCGAATGATGCCGGCGAAATGGCTTACACGGTAGCCGGCTCAACAGTAACAGTGGGCGGCGGTGTGATTGTAGCCACCCTTTCTTCAGATGGTAAAATACTCGCAGGCATAGCTAAATCTCAATACGAAAATGGCGCAGGCTCAGGAATCATGATAGGAATAAGACGGGCCCCGGCTATCACGAGCGCCACATCCTCATCTGCTAATGGCAATTACAAGCAAGGCGGCGCATCAATCAACATCACATTGAACTTCAGCGAAGCGGTAACATCGACAGGGTTGACGATCATCCTGAACAACAACGCAACCATAAAGACCGGAGCTATAAACAATGCACCAAGCTGGAGCGGCACATACACAGTCGGAGCGGGTCAGGCAAGCAGCGATCTGAGCATCAGCACGATAACCGGAGCTATAACATCAGGCTTAAGCGCGTTTAGCACAACCAACCCGACCATACCGGCCGGACAAAACATAGGGGACAGCAAGGCAATCGTAATAGAATAGATAGACATTGCAACAATCAATAATACTCGACAATAAGGCATGCGTATGCGTGCCGGAAGTATTGCACGAACACGATTCCTTCCCGGAATACACAACGTATTGCCCTTTTACATTGGCCAATAATACAACTGGTAATTGTGGACAAAATACCAGTAAAAAACTATGGTCGTTTAAACCTGATATTACCGGACAATTACTAATTACTCTGATAATTTTCTTAATATATTTCATTAGTTTTGCTATTGTCTTTTGATAGGCGAGAGGATAATATTAAAGAAACGGAAGAATAAGATGGTCGTATATTAATTGCTATGCCTCTAATTGCTATGCCTCAACGGTTTCCACAAAACGCTAAAGGAGGATAGTTTATGAAAACTGTGTCTTCTGCACTATTTTTGATCTTTACTTTGGTCGTTACCGGTTGTGCTACGAATAAAATCAACACCAGCCAGTCGACGGTTCGCACCGAGACCTGCAAAGCGACGACTGAAAAGGAGATCGCATCACTCTTCGATAGATGGAATCAGTCACTACAAACGGGTGATCCACATAAAGTTGTCGCCAACTATGCTGAGCGATCAATTCTTTTGCCAACAGTTTCAAATAGGCCACGATTGACACCAGCCGAAAAAGAAGACTATTTCCATCACTTTCTGGAGAACGGCCCATCAGGAGAAATTAATTTGAGAATGATAGATATTGGCTGCAACTCTGCTGTAGACGCAGGTCTCTATACATTTACTTTCACAAAAACAGGCACTATGGTTAGTGCGCGTTACACCTATACCTATCGGTGGGATGGCAAACAGTGGCTCATTACCAGTCACCATTCGTCTCCTATGCCTGAGAAGTAACTTATGACCTACATAACTACCGGAATACAGTCAATCGGCCAAAATACGGCCTCTGGCTGACCATGGCGTTATCCTCTGTTTCAATTAGTAATTTTCGATAACTCATTTGTTTTTAATCACTTAGTAGATGCCAAACACAACATTGCCACTCTCGTTGTTATTGAAAAATGATGGATGACACTTTATCCGCCCCCCTTAATTATGACTTCATTTTTCTGAAGGCAAAAGAATGGAGCAGGTTCGACAATGTTCTCGGAAAACAAGGTAGCAAGCCCATCACTTTGCCGAATTGTAAATAAAACTATTTGCCCTTGACATCATAGCAAACAATGACATAAAATTCTTATATACGTATAAACGGCTATAACGGTGAATGGAGAATAGTCATGGAACAATTGGCCCAGATGTATAAGGCCCTTTCGGAAGAAATGAGGCTCAGGATTATAATGCTTCTCACCCACGGTGAACTTTGTGTGTGTGATTTGATGGCAATCTTTGATGAAAGCCAGTCTAAGGTATCAAGACATCTCGCATACCTCAAACATTCAGGATTGGTCAAAAGCAAACGCGTAGGGACGTGGATGCACTATTCATTGAGAGAGCCCTTAAATGGCGCGACTGATGCACAGCTCACCTTTATGAAACAACAATTCACCGAATTGCCTATATTCCTTGAGGATGAACAGAAGCTGGAGGATATAAAGAAACAGAAACTTTGCGATAATTCTCCCCGTGAACAATTCTGGAACAATTCGAATGGCAATATGAAACTAAAAGAGGAGGACGTCAATGATGACCGAAGAGCATCTCAGTAAAAAGCTCTCGTTCCTTGACCGTTTTCTTACATTGTGGATTTTTCTGGCCATGTTCATTGGTGTAGGCTGGGGCTACGTCTCCCCTGGGGTGGTTGACTTCTGGAGCCAGTTTCAGTCAGGAACAACCAATGTCCCCATTGCCATCGGTCTCATCTTGATGATGTATCCGCCGCTTGCCAAGGTACGGTATGAGGAGTTGGGGGAAGTCTTTAAAAATTATAAAGTTCTGGGACTTTCCCTCGTTCAGAACTGGGTGGTAGGCCCTATCCTCATGTTTATTCTCGCGATTGTTTTTTTAAGAGGCTATCCAGAATATATGGTCGGCCTCATCATGATCGGTCTTGCCCGCTGTATAGCCATGGTGATTGTCTGGAATGATCTGGCAAAGGGCGATACGGAATACTGTGCGGGTTTGGTCGCCTTTAATTCCATCTTTCAGGTACTTTTCTTTTCCATCTACGCTTACATCTTTATCACAGTCCTCCCGCCCATGCTCGGGCTTAAGGGGGTCGTGGTTGACATTACCATCGGCCAGATCGCGGAGAGCGTCTTCATCTATCTCGGCATTCCTTTTATTGCCGGTGTTATTACACGTTTCGTCCTCATAAAGATAAAAGATAAAAAATGGTACCACGAAAAATTTATACCGAAGATCAGCCCCATTACCTTGATCGCTCTCCTCTTCACCATCCTAGTAATGTTCTCCCTGAAGGGCGAATATATCGTCAAGATACCATTCGATGTGGTAAGAATTGCCATACCGCTTTTGATCTATTTTCTTGTCATGTTCCTCGTTTCCTTCTTCATGAGCGCAAAGGCTAAGGCCCATTACGGGCAGGCAGCAACGCTATCCTTTACGGCAGCATCAAACAACTTCGAGCTTGCCATAGCCGTCGCTGTGGCGGTCTTCGGGATCAATTCGGGTCAAGCCTTCGCCGCCGTCATAGGGCCCCTCGTTGAAGTACCCGTACTCATCAACCTTGTCCATCTGTCTCTCTGGTTCAAAAGGAAATATTTTCCTTATGCCAAAGAGACGCCGACAGGGATTTGTTATTTTAGCTGCAAGGAGTGAAGCAGAAATGATTGAGGAGGTGAAAATTATGGCACATTTTCATGTAAACTGAATAGACTGAGGTGATGATTACACCCCGCCACCAGTTAGTTGGCGCATACTAAAATTTATCGATGATACACAGATCAGTCTGTTCGGTATCGATGAGACACTTGCCGAACTGTTTGCCGAAAACAGACCGGCCAATGACGAGACCGCCGAAGAGATCATAAAAAGGCTGGAAGCTCACAATAATTACATACCTGAGTCGGCTCGGGCCCATAAAGAGTATGCCTATCTCCTGCTGAAGGAATACAAAAGGTATGTGAAGGAACAAACCGACAAAGACCGGCAATAAGACGTTGTTCAGCAAGGAGGAAACCCATCATGACTGATAAAATCATTATTTACGGCACGGATACCTGACCCTTCTGCAAACAGGCTCGGGAAGCCTACGGGGACAGGGCCATCTATATCAACGTACAAAAAGACCCGGATAAATTCGATGAAATGCTCGCCCGCTCCGGGGGAAAAACGCAAGTACCGGTCATAGTCGACGGAGACAGGGTAACGGTCGGCTTTGCGGGGGATGCTTCTCTGAGAGGTGGTGCACCTCTTTTCGGGGGAGGCTGACCGGTGAAAAAGCCCTCTCGGTGAGAGACATACAGTAGAAAGATCGAACAGTTTACTTTATAAAATCCCTTGCCTTATCTCCTCGGAGATATTCCGCAAGGCCTACAAGGCCGTCTTCGAGATATTTTGCCTTGAATCCTTTTGTTTTCAAATAGACCATGGCAATGGTGGCACGATCCAGCTATAGCCGAACTTTAAGGATTCAATGAGAGTGGCTGCTTATCCAGCGGGCAATTCAGGTCCTCTTCGTACTTTCCAAAAACCTCAAGGACTCTTGACCAGAGTGGTAATGTGTGTTGTTATAAAAGATAGTTATTGCTGATTATCTTTCATGGCAAGTCTTTCAACAATAAGCCTATCCGCTTCAGGGAAGTCATACTTGACAAGGTCTGCCGGCTTCACCCATCGTATCTCTTCGTGATCGTTAAGGCTGAAAGTTCCCGAGATCACGGTTGTCCGATAGGACAGCAGTCTGATGGTGAACCCAGGCGTGTAGCTGTGCTCACTTGAACAAAAGAGATCGCCTATTTCAGCTGTTATGTCGAGTTCTTCCCGGAGTTCTCGTTTTAGGCACTGCTCAGGAGTTTCTCCTTCTTCAAGTGTGCCGCCAGGGAACTCCCAGTTTCCAAAATGCTGCTTTCCCTGCTTTCTCTTGGCAATAAGTATATAGCCATCCCTCTCGATTACAGCAGCTGTAACAATTTTTGGGTTTGGCTTCTTCATTGCCCATAGTTCCTTTCTAATTGCAGTTCTTAATCCATATTGGCATGCCTAACCATCCGAAATGGCCACTTAGCGGCTTTATTTAGGAAACTGTAGCCTGTTTCCTCTTGCAGTTATCAAAAATAACATAAAACAAGGGACACTATAAAGAAATATGTCGTAAATTATAACCAGCAAAGTTACATTCCACACCCACTTTGATATGGATCTTCTCCCCTTTTTTTCCATCAAAGAGGTCGGGGAACACCCGCCCCTATAAATAAAGGGGTATCAGTGTTTATCAACATCAATGTCGAGGAGGACCTGTCCCTTGTTCAACGCCTTGGCAATGGATGACATTTCGTGTGTTATTTCGCTTGACTGGAGCCTGATAGCCTTGCTATAAATTAAATCAGCCCTTAGGTCAACGCAGGCGTTATGCTCTCACATTTTACGACAAAGAAACAGGAGACGGCATCCGTGTCTTTGTTGACCAGGCCAGACTGGAGGCATGGCCAGAGATCGGGGCCTGGTTTTTCAAGCTCAAGACTAAAAAGGAGCAGGACTTTACGCGCCTGCTTGCCGAGGCCAAAGCCGCCGGGGCAAGCATCTGCGGCATCCAGCGCGTACGGGTTCCGCATCGGCTCCGCGACAAAAAACACCGTGGCCAGCTTGCAATTTGTCCCCGGTGTAAAGAATCCTACCCGCTTGCTGACGGGTTGGTTTGCCTTGGCTGTAATGGGGAAGGGATGTATGAGCAGGTCCTGACTGACATTTCGGCGACCTGTCAGCTTTCCTGAAATCATTCATTACGATTTCGCTCTGCTTCCTGCGTGTTTCGTCTTTAGAAGAATGTCCGGGAAGGCCTTCTTTGAAACGGCCCATGGTTGGCTGAGTAAGGAAATTGTAAAGAGCTTCCGGAGAGAACCTCCGGGAAGAGAAACTATGTGTTTGTCGTAAACCGCTCTTTTGTGCTCGCGCTATCCATGTCTCTTTATGATGCAGTGTATATAAGCCAGATACCCCCAAACATTACAAGAACGGCACATACCTTTTTCACTACTCGTGCACCAACAGATCGTTCATTCCAGTTGAGGTAGTGCTGAACTGCTCCGGTGAATGTCCCGGCGCCGACAATAACTGAACAATGGCCGATACCATAGGCAAAGAGGAGGGCGATACCGTAGAGAAGGTTTGTGGAGGAAAGCTGAAAGGTAATGGTCAGCATGGGGGCCATATAGGCGAAGGTGCAGGGGCCGAGAGCAATGCCGAAGACAAGGCCCAGGATGAATGCCGCTAAAGCGCCTTTCCGTTTCAGGCCCACCTGTCCAGGGCCGCTCCACGGCATGGGTATAATGTCGAGGAGGTGAAGTCCAACAAGAAAGAAGATAATGGCGACAAAATAATTACCGAATCGCCCGAGATCACCCATCATGCGTCCTGCCACAGCGGTGATCGCACCGATAACACCGATGGTGATCAGGATGCCTATTGCAAAGAGTGTGGCGATCATAAAGGCCCGTTTTGTAGAGATCCTGCCCTGTTCGTCAATGAATCCAACAATGAGCGGTATGCTTGCCAGGTGGCAGGGGCTTAAGGGGATGCTGAGTATGCCCCAGACAAATGAAGCCGCGAGGGCTGCTGCGGGACTGCCTTCAATGGCCCCACTTAATGATATAAAAAGGGCTTCCAGCATAACTGCTATTTCTCTTTCTTCGAATCTTTGCCGGGCAGCATGCCCAGGCCCTGAAATTTGGCGAGAATTGACTCTTTTGACATGAAACCCATGTGCCGGTAGAGCTCTTTTCCTGAGGCATCGTAAAATATTTGTGTCGGAATGGCACGGATTCCATATTTTTGTCCGGCATTCTGGTTTTCCCAGACATCGATAAAATCAACCTGGATTACCCCTTTATACTCCTTTTTCAGTTCTTCGAGAATAGGGGCCATCATGGTGCAGGGGATACATTTTTTGGCCCCGAGATCAACAAGACGGGGAAGCGCCTTTACAGGGGTTGGCGCCTTTGTGCCCGTACCTTGTGCGGCAGCAGGTTCTGAAAAGCATACACCCATCATGATAACAATAAGCATAACAATTATCAATCTTCCTTTATGACTCAATTGCATCATGTCTCCTTGCAGAATTCCTCTATCTTCAGTCTGATCCGGTCCCGCACTTCCCTTACCTGCCGGAGCTGTTCTTCGCGGTCTCCGGTGAGTTTCGACGGATCTTCAAAAGACCAGTGAAGCCTTGCGGTGATGCCGGGGAACAGGGGACATTGCTCTGAGCTAGCCTGGTCACAGACCGTAATAACATAACGGTAGAGCTTCCCCTGCGTGTAGAAATCAAAAACGCTTTTTGTTTTGTTATTTGATATGTCAATACCCGTTTCTTTCATTGCCTCCACAACAAGAGGATTGAGCACCCCCGGCTCAAGGCCCGCACTCTCAGCAATGAATCTGTCGCCGCAGAGGTGGTTCATGAATGCCTCTGCCATCTGGCTTCTCGCTGCATTGTGAACACATATGAACAGAACCTTTGTCTTTTCCATCATTGTCCTCCTTTGCATCATAACGGTTTTATCAAAACCTGTATTTTGCAGTGCGCACTGCTGATAAATTTAAAAAGTTTTTTTGCATATATCTCTTTTGTTTGTTGGCAAATATACCAACAAACAAAAGCACTGTCAATAGCATCCTCTCGTGTCTCCGGATTAGTGGTTGTGCATCTCACCGGGTTCACCCGGTTTCGGCTGGCAGTAAAGGCCGCCGTTGACACAGGTTACGCAGGTACATTCGATCTGGAGGGTGCTGTGATCTATCCCGTTTTCTTTCAGCATCTCTTCGATTCTCTTCTTTGTTGTCTCAGCCTCACTCAGGGTCTTGTCGTCTACCAGTACGTGGGCTGAAAAGGCAACATGATTATGCGCTAAAGGCCAGAGATGGACATCATGGATATCTACTACATCCGGCATGTCGGTAATCTTTTGCGCCAGTACCTCCACATTGAAGCCTTTTGGGGTCAGGTTAAGAAAGATAGAGATGGTGTCTCGCGCCAGCCGGATACCGCCCCATACGATAATGCCTCCGATAAGGACGCTCGCGATGGGGTCTGCATAGGTCCAGCCGGTGAAATAGATAATAATGCCCGAGAGGATGACGCCGACAGAGGAAAGAGTATCACCGATGACGTGGAGCCATACGCTTTTAAGGTTGAGGTCTTCATGGCTGTGACCTAAGATGAAGGCCATGACAAGATTGCCTGCCAGCCCGAGGGATGCAATAGCGAGCATAACGGGGATATCGATTCGCGGCGGGGAGAACAGGCGTTCATAAGATTCGTAGAAGATAAAGACGGCAATGACAAGCAGGCTCAACCCGTTGATGAGTGCCGCCAGGAGGCCGACCCGCTGATATCCGAAAGTGGCATTCCTGTCCGATGGTTTCCTGCTGATGCGGGCGGCTATAAGGCCCAGGGCTATGGCAAGGACATCGGTGACCATGTGCCCCGCATCGCTTAAGAGGGCAAGGCTGTTGCTTAAGTAGCCGCCAGCTACCTCACCAGCCAGAATAAGGACAGTTACAAGGAATGTAACAGCAAGACGCTTTTCTCCGCTCATATTAACAATTCACCGCCTTCATTTCGGATATATTCCGCAATCCGACATCCGAAATCCGACATCGATATGTTCCGAAATCCGACATCCGAAATCCGACATCGAATCACAACTGTGGGGGCTTTTTCTTGCCCGGGGCAGGCATCGGTGCAATCGGTACCCGCATCTCCACTAAAGCCAGAAAAGTCCGAAGCTC